>NZ_DKHL01000001.1:154880-275550 GCF_002453775.1 Empedobacter sp. UBA6745 | reverse complement strand
GGAAACGAGACTCGAACTCGCAACATTCAGCTTGGAAGGCTGACGCTCTACCAATTGAGCTATTCCCGCGTTGTGAGTGCAAATATAAGGTCATTAATATTACTTTTGCAAGTGTTTTTCGAATAAATTTTACAACTTTTTTCTAATAAATTAATTTTGAAATATTTGACTTGTTGATTTTTTTTGAGAAATTAGGGAAAAATATAATTTGAATGACATTTGATGAGTTATTAATACTAATTGAAAGAAATAATTTCAAGTCGAAAGTAGATTTTACGATTGCAATTAAACTTTTTGATGCAGAAAATGATTGGCCCGAAGAATCGATTACAATAAATGAATTTATAAATAAACTTGAAATGGAAATTGGAGACGATATTTTTTATCAAAATTTAGTTTCTAAATTAGATTCATATAATTCTATAAATGACGCTTGGAAAATAGAAAGCTTGATGTCAGTAAAAAATATTTTAGAGTTTGATGTAACACGAAATCTCAAATCAATTATTAATGAATTTGTTGAAAATAATAAAATAGAGTTATGAAAATTCCTACAATTCATGGTATTATAGAACGCAGAATGTTAATCAATTTTTGTGTAGAACCACACTATATTGAGAAGATTTTGCCCCGACCTTTTCGTCTAAAATTGTACAAAGGAAAAGCAATTGCAGGAATTTGTTTGATCCGATTGAAAGATATAAAACCAAAAGGTTTGCCTGATTTTGTAGGAGTGAATTCTGAAAATGCAGCGCATCGAATTGCGGTTGAATGGGATGAAAATGGCGTGACAAAAGAAGGTGTATATATTCCGAGGCGAGATACTTCGCTAAAATTGAATGCACTTGTTGGTGGTCGAGTTTTTCCTGGCAAACATTATTTTGCGAAGTTTAATGTTATAGAAGAAAACGATAATTATCATTTAGATTTCACGAGTTCTGACGATACACGAATTGAAATTGATGCTAAAAAAGCTTTTGAATTTAATTCTAATTCGATTTTCGAAACGTTGGATGAGGTGTCAAAATTCTTCGAGTATGGTTCTGTCGGTTATTCTCCAAATGGAAATAATTTTGAAGGTTTAAAACTCGAAACCTATAATTGGGAAGTAGAACCTTTGGAAGTTTCACATGTAAAATCAAGCTTTTTTGAAGATGAAACGATTTTCCCAAAAGGTTCTGTTCAGTTTGATAATGCAATTCTTATGACAAATATCGAGCATGAATGGAAGTCGTTAGAAAAGATAAAATGTTTGTAATCTATTCTTTTCTCAAAATAAAATCTTCTTCATTCGTTTTTCCTAAATTAAACTGAAATATTTCGCCATAATTTACAGGAATTTTGAATGCATTTTTGATTGGAATTTGCAACAAATAACACCACATCAAACGAATGATTCCACCATGCGCAACAATTAATACTTTTTCGTATTGAGCATTTCGTAATTCGTCCATAAAATCAAAAAAACGGGCAGACATTTCTTGCATCGATTCGCCATTTGGCGTTTTAGTTTTGACAAAATCGTCGTACCAAGGTTCTATCTCTTCCGAAGGAATTTCGTTCCATGATTTCATTTCCCAATCTCCAAAATTGAATTCTTTTAATCGATCATCAAAAATAATTTCATTCGAGAAAGTTTCTGCCAATCGTTGACAACGACTTAACGGACTTGAAAAAATTACCTCAAAATCGTTTTCAAGTTTAGTATGAATTTGTACCACTTCTTGATGAAAAGAGTCAGTTAATTCCACATCAGTTTGCCCGTAACAAACTGATGAAGGAACATTAACTTTTGTATGTCGAATTACAGAAACTTGCATAGAATTAAAATACCAAGATAAAACAAAACTTCGGTAACTTGTTGCACAGTTCCCAAGCAATCGCCCGTATATCCGCCAATATATTTTTTGAAATACCAGCCTAAATAAACTTTTCCTGTGTAACAAAGTGGTAAAATCAACAAGAATTTCCATTCGCCAAAAACAATAAAAGGCACAAGACAGAAAAGAAAACTAATGACAAGATTTTTTATCGGAAGTGCTTTATTTGCCATCGGTTTCGATTTACTTTTGTCAATATCTGTTACATATTCGTGGGTGTAAATCATCATTCCAGAAAAAAAGCGACTAACCGAATGTGCTGCGATCAAGCTGAAAATCATCAACCAAAAGTTATTTTCGGCAATGTGTTGAAGTGATGTGAATTTTAATAATAATAATAAGATAACGCCTATTACACCATAAGCTCCAATTCGGCTATCTTTCATAATCATCAAGATTTTTTCTTTACCATAACCACCTCCGAAACTATCACAAACATCTGTAAAACCGTCTTCATGAAAGGCGCCAGTCAGTAAAACGCTTGCAATCATTGTGATAATAATGGCGATATCAACTGGTAAAATAAACTGACAAATCGTATAAATTAATGCATTAAAAATACCAACCAATAAACCAATTGCCGCATAATATTTCTGTGATTGATTCATAATTTCGTTGCTGTATGGAATTTTGAACGGAATTGGAATTCGTGTAAAAAACATCAACGCTGTTAAAAAATAAGTGATTTCTTTTTTTAGCATTCTACTTGAGTTTCTTTGTTACTCACGCCTGCTGATTCGAAACTCGCCATATCATTGTAGAAATTCACTGCACTTTTGATAATTGGATAAGCCAATGCGCAACCTGTTCCTTCGCCAACACGTAAATTGATTTTCAGAATTGGTTCTTCGTTGAAATAATTCAACAAATATTGATGCCCAGATTCATCACTTTGATGACAAAAAATAGCATTATTTAGAATTTCTGGTTTCAATTTAGACGCAACCAAAAACGCAGCCGAAGCAATATAGCCATCAATCATCAACAACATATTATGTTCGTAAGCAGATAACATTGCAGCTGTCATTTGAGCAACTTCAAAACCTCCAAAAGTGGCTAAAATTTGTTTTGGATCATTAATTTTCTCATGTGTATTCTTCGCTTCATTTAGAATATTGATTTTATTCTGTAATTGCTCATCATTCAAACCTGTTCCGCGTCCTACACATTGTGCGAGAGGTAAATCGGTTAAATAATGTACAAGCATCGATGCAGAAGAAGTGTTCCCAATTCCCATTTCGCCAAAACCAATAATATTTGTTCCGTTTTGAGCGATTTCGTCCACAATTGTCTTCGAGTAATCAAAACATTGTTCCAATTGATCTAAGGTCATGGCAGGTTCGTACAAGAAATTTTTGGTTGATTTGGTCACTTTACAATTTTTCAAAACCGAATAATCTTCGAAATCATAATTCACACCAGCGTCAACAATGGTTAAATCAATCTTATTTTGATTGCAAAAAACATTAATCGCCGCTCCATTATTTAGAAAATTAAAAACCATTTGAGGCGTAACTTCCGCAGGATACGCACTAACACCAGATTGTGCAATTCCGTGATCGCTTGCGAAAACAATTAGATGAGGTTGTATTAATTCTAACTGTTTTTTTTGTTGAACCAAACTAATTTTAAGTGCGATTTTTTCTAATAAACCTAAAGCTCCAAGCGGTTTTGTTTTAAGATCAATAATGTGTTGAATTTCTTCTTTTTGCATTTTATACTAAACTAAATTTTAATAAAAAAATGCTTTCGAAATCAAGTGCAATCAATTCAACAAATAATAAAATACATGTAGTTTTGATTGAGCTTCAATCGCGAAAGCATCATCTAAAAAGTGGTCTGGCTTATAGTTTTTCTCTACTTACAGTTGCGCGACAGCTCGAGATTTGCACTCGATTCCCTTTTGTGTTAGCAAGGTAAGAAAATAATCATAAAAGCAAAAAAACTATTTTTTAATAGCAATTATTCCTTGTATTGTCGGAGTAGTTACAATTTCACCTGTAATTTTTCCTTTTAACTCAAAATCACTTGTGTTAAATTTCAGTTTTTTAGGTAAATTTTGTTTCGTATAACTTTTTGTAATGTCCGATATATTTTCGTTTGAAGCTAATCGAATATCAATTGGTAAACCTTTTTGGATATCGCATTTTATAGTGTATTCTTCACCAACTTTTAAAGTTTGTTCTATCAATTCACCATTAATCAATAATCGGAAAGTAGAAAACTCTTGAATTCTAGAATTAGAACTTTTTGCAACAATTATTTTAAATTCAATCGATTCATTTTCTATAGAATTATTGATTGGGAATGGATTATCATGACAAGCTATATTATGTTTTTGAGCTTTTGATGAAGTACTCATTAATCCTAAAGCAGAAAAAATCATAACATTAGAAATCGTTTTCTTGAAAAGATTTTGACCTAATTGGCTTGGATGAAAAATACCACAATGAACATTTTTTTTCTGAAATTCATTCGAAATTTCGTCATTTGTCAAGTTAGAAAAGTCAGTAATTTTATGTTGACATTTTGCGCAAAAATTATCATCTCGTAATTTTTCTTTGCATGGGGTTGAGATTGTGATTTTCATATTTTTTAAAGTTTAGATTTATAATAGAGATGATTTTATGAATAAAAAGGTTGGTTTGATTTTTAGAAATAATTGATTTCGAATATTTGGATTTATGTAATATCTTTAACCACCTCTACTTTCCTTTAAAATAGCTATTATTTAAATGGAAAATTATCCCATCCCAACGAACGAAAAGCAAAGATTGCAAGCGGTTTACGATTATAATTTACAAGCGCATGATAAAGACGAAGAATTAGAAGTTTTTGCAAATGCTGCGAGTTTGATTTGTAATGCGCCAATTGCGTTAGTTTCTGTTTTTGATGAAAACTATCAAGTGATTAAAGCAAATTGTGGAATCGAGGTAGATATTGTTCCGCGTCAACAAACGATATGTCAATTTTCTTTGGTAGAAAATGAAATTTTGGTGATTGATGATGTGACGAAATTTGAACCTGCAAAAAATATTGCTGGTGTAAAAGCTGCAAATATTCAGTTCTATGCTGGTGTTCCGTTGATTGATGATAATGGAAATGCGTTGGGAACATTGTGTGTAAACGACCATTATCCAAGAACGTTAGACGATAAACAACGTAATTTATTGATTCAACTTGGGAAAAATATTACCAAATTATTGGTTAGTAAAAAGCGAAAAAAAGACGCTTCTTACTTTCAAAATATCTATAAAATATCTAATAATCTTATTGGAGTTGCCGATATTAATGGTGTTCTAAAATCTATAAATCCTTCTTTTAAAGAGGTTTTAGGAATAAAAGATGAAAAGACAATTATTGCAGAAAACTTTTTAGATTTTGTTTCGGAAAAAGATAAGAAGAAAGTTAATACGTATTTATCAAATCTTAAAAATAATACAGATTCAATCAATTTTAAATGTTTGATGTGTTCTCCGGAATCTCAAGAAGGGAAGTTAGTGGAATGGTATACAAAATCTAACTTGAAAATTGATAACGAAATCTTTTTCTTTGGTCGAGATATTACGCTTGAAAATTCGAAAAAAGTAGAATTAGAAAATAGCGAACGTAAGTTTAGAAATTTCTTCAATTCTTCGCTTGGTTTAATGACAATTCATGATTTGGATGGAAATATTTTGTCTATAAATAAGACAGGATTAGAATCTATGGGCTATTCAGAAAATGAGGCAAAAGATTTGAATCTGAAAAAAATAATTCCAAAATCTAATCAAAAAGAATATCAAACCTATATAGAGACGATTTTGAATAAAAAGCAAGATTCTGGTTTGATGAGCTTGATTAAGAAAGATGGCTCGTTAACATATTGGTTATACAGTAATATTTTGGACAAAGATAACGAAGGAAATCCTGTTGTAATGAGTACTGCTGTGGATATGACACAAAGGACTTTGTTGGAAAGAGATCTTAATCGTGTTCGTCAGTTGCTAGATCATACGTACGAAGTTGCGAATGTAGGAGGTTGGAAATATGATTTAGTGAAGCGAAAATTAATTTGGGCTGATATAACGAAAAAAATCCATGAAGTTGAACCAGATTATGAACCAAATGTAGAAACTGCACTCAATTTTTATGAAGCAAAAAGTAGTTATCCAAAAATAAAGAAAGCCTTTAGAGATGCGGTAGAAAAAGGAATCGAATATGATATGGAGTTGCAGATTGTTACCCAAAAAGGAAAAACAATTTGGGTAAGATGTAAAGGGATTCCAGAATTCGTAAACGGAGAATGTGTTAGTGTTTTTGGAATTTTTCAGGATATTAATGAGAGAAAACGTTATACGTTAGAGTTGACAAGACAAAAAGCTATTTTTGAAACGTTTATTAATCATGTACCAGCTTCTGTTGCAATGTTTGATAGTGAAATGAATTATCTAACATTAAGTAATCAATGGTGTGATGAATTTGCAATGAAAAAGAAAAATGTTATTGGAAAATCTCATTATGAAATGTACAATGTTCCAGCAGAAAGAAAAGCGATTTATGAGGCTTGTTTGCAAGGCGAAAATTATTCGAATGAAGATACTATTTATCGCACACCAAAATATGATACGGATCAACACTATTCGTGGGCAATTCATCCTTGGTATATCAATAAAAAACAGATTGGCGGTTTGATCATGTTTTCGCAAAATATAACAGAATCTGTCAAGAAAAATAAAGAACTTAAAAAAGCCAAAAAGAATGCTGATATTGCTAGTAAAGCAAAGTCAGAGTTTTTAGCCAATATGAGTCACGAGATTCGAACGCCGTTAAATGGTGTGATTGGTTTCTCTGATTTATTGTTGAAAACGCCGCTTAATCCAACTCAAAAACAATATTTGAATTTTATTAATGATTCTGCAAATTCATTATTGTCAATAATAAATGACATTTTAGATTTCTCTAAAATTGAATCAGGTCGAATGGATGTTTCGATAGAAAAAAATAATCTGTTCGAGTTAGGAAATCAAGTAATCAATGTGATTCTTTATCAAGCCGAAAACAAAAAAATTGAATTGTTGTTGAATATAGATAATAATTTACCTCAATTTATTTGGATTGACGAAGCTCGATTGAAACAAGTGTTAATTAATCTACTTGGAAACGCTGTGAAATTTACGGATAGTGGAGAAATAGAACTTAAAATTAGTCCAGTTGAACCAATTGTGAAAGGAGAAAAAGCAAAACTGAGATTCTCTGTTCGTGATACAGGAATTGGGATAAAACCAGAAAAACAAGCCAAGATTTTTGATGCATTTACACAAGAAGATAGTACTGTTAGCAAACGTTTCGGAGGAACAGGTTTAGGTTTAACAATTTCGAATAAATTATTAAATTATTTTGGAAGTCATCTAGAATTGCAAAGCGAAATAGATAAAGGTTCTACATTTTTCTTTGATTTAGAAGTTGATTACGAATATAATATTGAGCAACAATTTGATCATTTGGACGAAATAAATCATGTGTTGATTGTAGATGATAATCAAAGTAATCAAATGATTTTGCAACATATGTTGAAGTTCAAAAATATAACATCTGATATTGCGAACAATGGAATGGAAGCGCTTCAGAAAGTTTTGAATGGCAATGTTTACGATGTTATTTTGATGGATTATCACATGCCAGTTTTGAATGGTTTAGAAACAATTCAGAAAATGAAAGAGTATTTTATAACAAAGAACACAAAAACTCCTTTAGTATTATTGCATAGTTCTTCTGAGGATGAATATCTAATTCAGAAAGCAAAAGAATTGGGAATAACTTCGCGTTTATTGAAACCAATTAAGTCTGAAGAATTGTTTGAAACGCTGCGTAAAACGATTATTGATTCGAAAAAAATTCAAACTATAGAAATTGAAAATCAAGAAGAAATTTCGCAAGATTTTTCGAAACAATTTCACATTTTAATTGCTGATGATAATTTAGTAAATATGGCTTTAAATCAGCAGATTATTAAAAATATTGCGCCAAATTCAATTTTGTATACAGCTGCAAATGGAGCGGAAGCGGTATCGATTTGTCAAGAAAATAAGGTCGATTTAATCTTGATGGATATTCAAATGCCAGAAATGAATGGGATTGAAGCAACTAAGGTTATTCGTTTATTAAACAATTTTCAAGAAACTCCGATTATAGCTGTAACTGCAGGAAATGTAAAAGGCGAAAAGGAAAAATGTCTTGATGCTGGATTGAATGATTTCTTAGCAAAACCAATTCGAGAAAAAGATATTTTTGATGTCCTAGAAAAATGGTTAGACTTTTCTCAATATGAAAAGCTTGAAACCAATGATTTTGGAAATCACCTTGATCTTTCGATGATAAATAATTATACGAAAGACGACGAATCGTTTAGAAAAACATTTATAGAAATAATTATTAATGAGTTAGAAAAATCTATACTAGAATTTGAAACTTATTCCAACAAACAAAATTTAGAAGAATTAAATCAATTAGGTCATAAAGTAAAAGGAACAGCAAAAACGGCTGGACTAACAATTTTGGCTGATTTAACCGAACAAATAGAAAAATCAACTTCAATCAATTACCTAGAAGAAAACCAGCTGATTATTAAAGTAAAAACCGAAATAGAATTAGTTATTAATTATTTAAAAAATATTTAAAAACCAATATTATGCAGATTTTAATTGCCGAAGACGATGAATTGATTTTAAAAACAATTGAGCACAAACTGAAAAAAGAAGGTTATGAAGTTGTTTTAACACGAAATGGAAAAGAAGCAATCAGTAAGATTGAGACTGAAGATATTGATTTGATTATTACCGATATTATGATGCCTTTTGCGTCTGGTTTGGAGATTATTAGTGCTGTTAGAAAAAGTAAAAATGCCGAAACACCAATGATTATTTTGTCTTCTTTAGGACAAGAAGATGTGGTGGTAGAAGCATTTAATTTGGGTGCAAATGATTTCATGGTGAAACCATTTAGTCCTATTGAATTGTCGGTTCGCGTGAAGAAATTGCTAAAATAAAAGCATGATTATCCTACAAATTATAACCTATACCGAGTTAATCGTAGGAATCTACGTTCTACTTATTTTACTTTTTTTGACAATTATTTATACGTTATTGACAAGTATAATTGAATATAAAATCATTACAAAGAAAAATAAGTGGAATGCTATTATTGATCAAGAAATTTATGAAACAATTTTGGATGATCAATCCAATTCGAATACTGTTTTTACGGATTATTTGAAATCAAGTTCATTCAAACATTATTTTATCAAAAAATTATTAAAAGCAGAACAAAATTTTTCTGGAAATTCGAAAGAAAACATTCGAAATTTATTTGATCATTATCAACTAAAAAAAATATCCTTACAGAAATTAAATAGTCAAAAAGATTACGAAATCGCCGAAGCAATACAGGAAGTTACGGCGATGAATCATGTTGAAACTTTACCGAAAATAAAAAGTATGTTACAGCATAAAAATGATTTAGTTCGATCTGAAGCGCAATATGGTTTGGTAAAATTTTCTGGTTTCGAAGGTTTATTTTTTTTAGACAATTTACAGGAACAATTGACGGATTGGCAACAATTGAAGTTGTTGGATGCAATTACAATTTTACCGAATAATGATGAGGTTGATATCATAATTTCGAATTGGTTAAAATCATCTAATCAAAGTGTGAAAATTCTAGCAATGAAATTAATTCGCAAGTTTCAATTGTTGCAAATGCACGATTTTGTCGCATATAATTTGAATGATTCTGATGAAAAAGTTGTGGAAGAAACGATTAAAACATTAGTCAGAATCGAAGATGATTCAACTTCAAAACTATTGATTGAACAATATCAAACGTGTAACGAAAAGTTTCAAATTCAAATTTTAAAAGCTTTAGAAAAAATATCTAATCCAGAAAATAACACATTTTTAGAAACGCAAGCAAAGGAAAATTCTTCATTTTCTGTCAAAAAAGCAAGTGTAAAAGCGTTAAATAATTGTTGTTCAAAAACCGATTTACAAAAACTTGCACATCAATCAAACTCTCCTGAATTAAAACAAATTATTAATCAAATTATCCAAGAAAACTAATCATGAATTGGCTAGAAATGGCTTTCGATTTTTTTATTTACGGCTTCCTTTTTTATTCAATCCTATTAATTTTAGTCTACGGATGGATTGGTTTTTATGCAAAAGGAGCGATAAAATCTTATATCCGAAAAAACAGTTTTACGGATTATTCGCTTATTGCAACATCGCCAAATGCGCCAACTTTTAGCCTTATTGCGCCCGCCTATAACGAAGGTGCAACGATTGTGGAGAATGTGCGTTCCTTGTTGTCGTTGTATTACAATCAACTCGAAATTATTATTGTAAATGATGGTTCCAAAGATGATTCGTTGCAACGATTAATTGAAGCGTATGATTTGATTAAAATTGATTATTTCGTTGAAGGAAATATCGAAACGAAACCAATTAATGCAATTTATAAAAGTACAAATCCTGTTTTCAAAAAATTAATTATTGTCGACAAAGTAAATGGAGGAAAATCGGATGCGCTAAATGTCGGAATTAATATTGCAACAAACGATTATATTGTTTGTATAGATGTCGATTGTATTTTAGAACAAGATGCGATTCTGAAGCTTGCAAAACCGTTTATGGATGAAGCAAAAGCAAAAGTAATTGCATGTGGTGGTGTCATTCGTTTGGCGAATAATTGTACCATTGTTGATGGAAAAATTGTCGATGTTAATTTGCCAAAAACTCGTTTAGGAAGAGCGCAAGCGTTAGAATATATTCGAGCATTTCTTTTGGGAAGAATGGCGTGGTCGCGCGCCAATGGTTTGATGCTTATTTCGGGTGCTTTTGGGGCTTTTGATCGTGAAATTGTGCTTCAGTGTGGTGGTTACGATCATGATACAGTTGGCGAAGATATGGAGCTTGTTGTGCGAATGAGACGTTATATGCACGAACAAAAATTGGCCTATAAAGTGGTGAATATTCCCGATCCGCTTTGTTGGACCGAAGTGCCAGAAAGTAAAGAAATTTTGACCAAACAACGCAATCGTTGGATGCGTGGAACGATAGAAACATTGTGGAAACATCGTATTTTATTTTTCAATCCTAAATATGGAAAACTTGGAATGATGAGTTATCCGTATTGGTTTTTCTTCGAATTTTTAGGGCCGATTATCGAATACATTGGTTGGATCATTTTCGTGGTTTTATTCTTTTTAGGATTAATAAATTGGCATATTTTCTTTCCTTTAATGGCTTTTGTATTGCTTTACGGAATTTTATATTCGATTTACGCCATTCTGATTGATTTGATGACGTACAACGTTTATCATAAAAAAGGCGATATTCCGAAATTATTTTTTACGGCGTTTATAGAACCGTTTACATTTCATCCGTTTGTTGTGATGGCAGGCGTGAAAGGAGTGAAGGATTTCTTTCTGAAAAATAATTCGTGGGGAGAAATGACGCGACAAGGTTTTGGAGGAAATCAAGCGGAAGAACTATCTATTTGGCAAAAACTGAAACTTGGATTCATTAATTTAGTTCAACAAACTACTTTTATTTCGTTGGTTTATTTGTTACTTTTTGGATTGTCAACAATTCTTGAATTTTATCTTTATCAAGAAAATCTTACAACAACTTCTAATCAAACTTTATTTTTTGACTTATTCGTACATAATATCGATTTTGCTTTAGATAGTATTTTTGTGGTGAGTTTTATTTATTTTTTGTTGCAATTTTATTCGATAAGTTGGGCAAAAAAATGGATCGTTTTTGCGTATTCTTTTTTAATCATTTCAAATGTTTTATTGATTAAATATTTTCAAACAACACTTAATTTATTAGGTTCAGATTTGTTTTCTTATACGTTCGAAGAATTGAAATTAATTATTGGTGCATCAGGCGTTGTAAATATTACAAACATTCTTTTGTCAATCGTTACAATTGCTATTTTAACAACGATTTTTATTTACAGTTATCGATTAAAAATCAATCAAAAAATTCTTCAATTTCCATTAATAATTTTGAGTTTTTTATCGCTTATTATTCCAGTTAATTTGTTTTTAAAAAGTATTCAAAATGATGAGTTTTTATCTAATTTAATTTTGAGTAAATCGTCTTATTTTTTCTCAAATTCGATTGAACAATATGCAGAAGATAAACTTTCGGAAATTGACTTTTTAAACTCAAATTCGAGTTCAAATAATGAAGATAATCGACATTATTTTGATAAAACTAATTATCCATTTTTGTATCAAGATGAGAATAAAAATTTCTTCGCGGATCAATTTAATCTAACAACAGAAAAACCGAATGTTGTTTTTATTGTGATTGAAGGTTTGGGACGAGCTTTTAGTAACGAAGGTGCATATTTAGGTTCTTTTACTCCATATATCGATCAGCTTTCAAAAAAGAGTTTGTATTGGGAAAATGGATTAAGTACCACTGGAAGAACATATGGAGTTTTACCTGGATTGACGGGTTCTTTGCCATTTGCTGAAAATGGTTTTATGGAACAAAAAAACTTACCTCAACATTTCAATTTGTATAATTTGTTAAAAAGTAATGGTTATAAAACAGGTTATTTTTACGGTGGTGATGCTGATTTTGATTTTATGTCGAAATACTTGAATTATTCGGGTGTTGAAACTATTATTGATGAAAATGATTATGAAAGTAATTATGCTAAAATTCCGTTAAATAATGGATTTTCTTGGGGATTTGACGATCATTCTGTGTTCAAAAAATATTTAGCAATGCAGAAAGAGAATAATCAACCGTATTTTAATGTTTTGATGACGTTAGCGACGCATAGTCCTTTCTTAATAAACAATGTTGAGAAATACAATAAGCAGTTTGAAACGTTGATTAAATCACGAAATTATGATGCGACAACTTTGACGACAGTAAAAAAGTATAAACAACAATTGGTTACTTTTTTGAGTGTTGATGAAGCAGTAAAAAACTTTTTCGAAGCTTATCAAAAGCGTTCAGATTTTAATCAAACTATTTTTGTGATTACTGGAGATCATCGAATGCCTGAAGTTCCGATGGAAACAAAGATTGATCGTTTTCATGTTCCGATTATTGTCTATTCTCCTTTGTTGAAGTCACCGAAAAAGATGTCAAATATTGTGACGCATTTTGATGTTGCGCCAACTTTTGTGACATATTTTAGAGATTCGTATAAAATGAAATTACCGAATTATGTGACTTGGATGGGCCAGAATTTAGAAAACGGTAAAGCAAATTACAGAAAACAAGGCGTTCCGTTAATGCAGAATAAAAATATTTTGGATGATTATGTTTTCCAGAATTATCATTTATCGGGAGGGAAAATCTATCGAATCGAAAAGAATTTAACAGAAGATGTTGAACAAAATTCGAAAATGGAAACAGAGTTGAAAAATCGATTGAAAAGCTTTAAAACAAAAAACCATTTTTTGAAAAATACTCAAAAAATGGTTCCTGATTCTATATTTAATCGTTATATCAATTAGAATTTTCGACTGTACGAAACGCTTACATCAAATTGATTTCCTTTTTGATTTGGACGATATTCTTGATTGTAATAATTTGCACCAATTGAAATTAAATCTAAATCATTGATTGAAAAATTATAATCTGCTCCAATTTTGAAGGACTTCAATTTGTAAGTTGTATCCTCTAAAAGATTGTTGTTAAAATCTTCAGGCGAAATACCTGTACCAATTGCTAAGCTTAAATAATTGTTTGCATCGCCCGTATAATAACGCGTTGTAAATGTATACGAATGCGAAATATTGTTGTTACTTGGCGTTACAAATGCACGTAAATTGAACCAATAATTTTTATAATATTTCCCAATTGATCCTGTAAACATCCAAACATCATCCGAAAAATGAAGTTGACGATAACCTAACTCGGCTTCAAAACTTTTAGGTAAATTAGCGTAAAGAGAGGCTCCTGTGCGATATTTAGGGAAAATTCCATCACTATCGGAATATCCACCACCAACGTACATGTAAAATGTCTTAGAAAGTCTTGGGTAAGCTTCTACTTCGTATTGAATACCATTATCTTTAAACTTGTTTGCGTAATTCACTTTAAAAATTAACGAACCAAGCGAAGTTTGTCTTTTATAACTCACCGAAACTTGATGCCAATCATCTGCAAATTGCTTGTCAAAATGTGAGTAATTATAATTTACGCCAATTGCATTTTTAGTATTATTGATTTCGATTCGATTTGCTAATTCTCGCGCTTCTGTATTCTTGGGATTAATTGCTAATAATTCTTTAATCGTTTTTGAAGCTTCTTCATAAGCATTGTTCGAATTAAGAACTTTAGCTTTTAACAACAATAAATCCTCGTTTTTAGGATATTTAATTAATCCACGATCAATGATAGAAACGGCTTCTGTATAATTATCATTCCAATATTCCAGCGATGTGTAGGCTAAATAGAAATCGGTAGAAGTATCCATATTTTTTTCAATATTCTGAAAAGCTTTTCTCGCTTCTTCGGTTTCATCATTCCACGTATATATTCGTCCCAAAAAAACAGCGATATCGGTATATTCTGGCGATTGATCTAAAGCTTGTAATGCAAGTTTCTTGGCAGTTGTATAATCTTTTTCTTCGAAAGCTTTGTGACGCGCTTCTTGAAATAAATCATCCGAACTTTTCGATTCTTGGCTATACGAAAATAAAGGTAAAAAGGTAAGAGTAAAGAGTGTTTTTCTTAGAAATGATTTTTGAATCATGTGGTAAAAACGTGCTTTATTATGAGGATAAAGATATAATTATTTGGAGCATAAAAAAAGCTCAAGAAAATAAATTCTTGAGCTTTGTTGTACCTCAGGCGGGACTTGAACCCGCACGTCCTAATGGACACAGGATTTTAAGTCCTGCGTGTCTACCAATTCCACCACCAAGGCATCCACTTCTAGGAAAGAAGTTGAGCGGGAAACGAGACTCGAACTCGCAACATTCAGCTTGGAAGGCTGACGCTCTACCAATTGAGCTATTCCCGCGTGCAAATTGTAAAAATCAAATTAAAAAGTACCTCAGGCGGGACTTGAACCCGCACGTCCTAATGGACACAGGATTTTAAGTCCTGCGTGTCTACCAATTCCACCACCAAGGCAAAATTTGATTTTTATGAATTTTTATATTTCAAAGAGCGGGAAACGGGGCTCGAACCCGCGACCTCAACCTTGGCAAGGTTGCGCTCTACCAGCTGAGCTATTCTCGCGATTGGAGTGCAAATATATAAAATCAATTTCTAATAATCCAAATCAAATTTGAATAAAATTTTAAAAATATATTTGCACTTATTTTAATTAGTTGATAGGCATTAACATATCAGCTACTTCTTTTATTTTATCTTTCATCTTTTTACGGTGAACGATCATATCAACGAAGCCTTTTTCTAATAAAAACTCAGAAGTTTGGAATCCTTCTGGTAAATCTCTACCAATTGTTTCTTTGATAACACGTGGTCCAGCGAATCCAATTAATGCTCCTGGCTCTGCCATGATAATGTCACCAATTGATCCGAAAGATGCTGTAATTCCTCCAAAAGATGGATTTGTTAAGATTGTAATGTAAGGAATGTTGTTGTCTGCTAATTGAATTAATTTAGCTTCTACTTTTGCTAATTGCATCAACGAAATTGCAGCTTCCATCATACGCGCACCACCAGATTGTGTAATGATAATATAAGGTGTTTTGTGTTTGATAGAATAATCAATTGCACGAGCAATTTTTTCTCCCATTACAGATCCTAAAGAACCTCCAATAAATTTGAAATCCATACAAGAAATTGTAATGTCACGTCCATGAATTTTTCCAGTCGCATTGCGAATAGAATCTGTCATTCCCGTTTTCTTTTTAATTTCTTTTAAACGATCTTTATAAGGTTTTGTATCTGTCCAATTTAATGGGTCTTTACTTTCTACTTTTGTATCTAATTCTGTGAATTTGCTATCATCAAATAAGATATCAAAGTATTCTTGAGAACCAATTTGTACGTGATGATCATCCTCTGGACTTACATACGCATTTGCTTTTAGTTCTTCAGTTTCAATAATTTTTCCTGATGGCGTTTTATACCATAAGCCTTTCTTAACGTCTTTTTTAGACTCTGTAGGCGTTGTAATATTTTTCTTGCTTCTAATAAACCAAGGCATATTCTCTGTTTTTATTTGATAGAAATAATCTTAATGAAAAGATTATCCTAAAGTATTAACATTATTTAAATCGTGGAAAGCTTGGATTAATCTATCTTTGAAAGAAACCTCTCCAGCTCTTAACCACACGCGTGGATCATAATATTTTTTGTTAGGAGATTCTGGACCTTCTGGGTTTCCAATTTGTCCTTGTAAATAAGCTGCATTTTCGTCAAAATATTTACGAATTCCTTCCATAAATGCATATTGTAAATCTGTATCAATATTCATTTTGATAACTCCGTAGCTAATTGCTTCTCTAATTTCTTCTAAAGTAGAACCAGAACCTCCGTGGAATACGAAGTTTACAGCATTGTCTACACCATATTTCTCGTTGATGTATTTTTGTGAGTTATCTAAAATTTTAGGAGTCAAGACAACATTTCCTGGTTTGTAAACACCGTGTACATTACCAAATGCTGCTGCAATCCAGAAATTATCAGAAATAGATTTTAAGTTTTCGTAAACGTAAGCAACTTCTTCTGGTTGAGTGTATAATAATGAATTGTCAACATTAGAATTGTCAACACCATCTTCTTCTCCACCTGTGATACCTAATTCCATCTCCAAAGTCATTCCAACTTTAGACATTCTTTCTAAGTATCTTTTGCACGTTTCTACGTTTTCTTCTAAAGGCTCTTCAGACAAATCTAACATGTGAGAACTAAATAAAGTCTTTCCGAATTTATTAAAATGTTCTTCGTTAGCGTCCATAATTCCATCAATCCAAGGCAATAATTTTTTTGCACAGTGATCTGTATGTAAAATTACAGTAGCTCCGTAAGATTCAGCTAAAGTGTGAATATGTTTTGCTCCCGCAATAGCACCTTTGATAGCAGAAAGTTGATTTTCTCCTTTTAATCCTTTTCCAGCATTAAAAGCAGCACCTCCGTTAGAAAATTGAATAATAACTGGAGAGTTTACTTCAACTGCAGCTTCCATTGCAGCGTTAATAGTATCTGAACCGATGACATTACACGCTGGTAAAGCGTATTGATTTGCTTTTGCATCATTGATAATGTCTTGAACTAATGAACCGGTAGCAACACCGGCAGGAAATTTTCTGCTCATTATGTTAGTATTTTGTGAAACAAATATAGATGTTTTTTTAGAAAGGATAATTAATTCCGAAGTGGATTCTTGGTTTAAGCAAATTAAAATTGTCAAATTGCCAGCGATCACCCAATTCATAAGAAGGGTCATAAATTTTGTAACCCAAATCAAATCTTACAATTGCAAACGTACCAATGTGATAACGGAAACCTAATCCAGAACCAATTCCGAATTCTTTGTAAAAATCTTTGAACTTAAATAATGTTTCTGGTCGATTTTTATTAACACCCCAAATATTACCAGCATCAAGAAAATATGCACCTTCCAAACTTCCAAAAAGATTGAAGCGATATTCAGCATTGAATAATAATTTCATGCTTTCGAATTCTAAACTTTGATTTTTAGAATCGATACGTGGTTTACTTCCAGGACCTAATGTCAACGGTGCCCAACCACGAACATCATTTGCTCCTCCAGCCGAATAACTTCTTACAAAGGGTGCAACATCAGAGTTTCCATATGGTTGAATGATTCCGAATAAGAAACGTCCTGCTAGGCTAGAATTTGAATTTAATTTGAATTTTCGTCTAACATCCACATCAAATTTTACGAATTGTGAATAAGGAATTCCAAAGATCAAACCTGCTTGATTTCCTTCTCGATCTGGTTCTGCTTTATTAAAACCAAAAGCCTTGTCTAAACCTCTTAATACATTTCCGGCTAATTCAATTCTTGCTTGAATAAACCAAGGATTACTTTTTGGTCGAAATGAATTTTCTTGATTAAATGTAAATTGATAGATAAAAGAGTTGATTAACACATTTTGAGAAATATTAGCTTTTCTATATAACATATTCTCAAAATCAACATACAACTTTGCATCTTCTCCTGTTAATGAACTTTGGAATCCTTTGTCAGCTTCGATTGCGTCTGTTAATTCATCGTCCGTTACATAAATTGGTGCATTAGGATTGTATGCGTAATATAAATTTTTTACTTCGTTTTTTGTATTATTATCTTTTGTAAATACTTCATAATAGCGATCTTTTTTTCGATTACTAATAAATTCCGTATTAAACAAAGAGACTTTGTGTTGAAACTCCGAACTCGAAATATCCATATCAAAACCAAAACCATAAGTCGTTTTGTCTAAACCTACATTTTTCTGCGTACTTGCATTCATTCTAATAGCAGATTCGGCAGTAAAACGTTTTGGTAAAATATTATCGAGATTAATTGGTGTCAATAAATAAGGAAATTTCAATTTTGTTTCGATTGCGATTTCGTAAGCATTTAAGAATGCTTTATTCATTGAGAAATCTTTGTTGACGGAACCTAAAGTTCCTTTCAAAGTTGTTTCTAAATTTTCTCCTCCTCCAAATAAATTTCTCGAAGTTAAAGTCATCCCGGGAGAAATTGCAAAGTTCATGTAGCGAGAAGCATAACTTTCGACAAAGAGATTCAAGTCATATTTCTTTTTTGGCGTAAAGAAAACGTCTACATTTAGGATAGAATCTTGTTTATTAATTCGGAATCCATGTAAATTAATGTTCTCTTTCTTGAAAATATTACGTTTTGTCTGAATTTCTTGTCGTTGACGATACAGTTGACCAGGACGAATTACAAATGCATCTGTAAAATATCTTGGTCGATATTCTGGCTCTTTTGTATATAAAACGTTATAATCTTTATATTCTTCTTTGATTAATTTACTTTCATCATCAACAAAACTGCGAGAATCTGCATAAATATTTATCTTCCCAAAACGGTATTGCGTAAAAGGTGTAATACTATCCGTTTTCAACGAATCTTGAATATATTTATCAATAAACATCGTTACATCAAGACGTTTGTTACTTTTTAATGTATCGGCTTCAAAATATAAATCTTCGCCCGAATCATTGAAATCATAGTAACCTCTATTCTTTAACAAATCGATGATACGATCGCGTTCTTCCTCAAATTTGTCAAAATTATATTGATCTCCAGCATGCAAAACAGTTTGTTTTCCAAGAGGAGAATTCAAGTATTCTTCTATTTTTTGATCAGCTATTTTTTGATCATATGTTTCGATATAAGAAGGTTCACCTAACTTAATATCATAAATTGTTTCTGCTTTTTTTGCAACAGAATCTTTATCATAGGAAACTGCTACTTTCGAATCGAAATAACCTTTATCATGAAATAATCTATTTAAGTTCTTTGCTGAAAATTCTGATTGTTGCTCATCCAACAAAACTGGCGCTTCACCTTGATTATAATAAAGACGTTCTTTCCATAAACTTTGCCCAACATATTCGCTCAGATTATTCTTCGTTAGTAAACTGTCCAATAATTTTTGGTTACGAACCGAAGCATCTTGTCTATAATATTCTTGAAAAGTTTCATCAAATTTCGCAGGAGACCAATTGTAAACCCATTGCCAAAGAGGGAAAAAACCAAGGAACTTACCAGCTGGCTTTTGTTTCACATAATCACTTAAATCTTTGTTGATTATAGTTTTTTTCTTCTTAATATCGGGATCTTCTTTATCGTAGATAAATTTGTTCTTTACAAACAAATATTCTCCTTCAGGTACTTTCTTAGTTGTACTACAGCTATAAAAAAGTAATCCTAAACAAGAGATAAGTGTTATATTTGTTGTAATTTTTTTTTGCATAAATATGTTATCAAATAACGTTATTAAGATAATAACTTCTCTGGGTTCTAAAAAATATAGACAAAAATATAATTTGTTTGTCGTAGAAGGTGTTAAAAATATCGGGGAAGTTATAAAAAGTTCTATAAATATTAAAGAATTATTTATAACTGAAGACTTTTGGCCAGAAGCTACACATATCAAAAAGACTTTTATTGAAGAAAAAGATTTGAAAAAGATCAGTTTCTTAACTACTCCGAATGTAGGTTTAGCACTTTGTGAATTACCTAATTATGATGAAGATATCAAGTTAAATGGTTTAAGTATTGCTTTGGATGATATTCGAGATCCAGGTAATTTAGGAACAATTATTCGCTTGGCTGATTGGTTTGGTGTAGAGGATATTTTGTGTACCAAAGAATCTGTGGATATGTACAACCCGAAAGTTGTGATGTCGACAATGGGATCTTTTACACGAGTGAAGGTTCATTACATCGATTTGGAGAAATACTTATCTGACTATAAAGGAAATATTTTCGGAACTTTTATGGAAGGAGAATCTATTTATGAACAAACACTTCCACAAGAAGGTATCTTGGTGATGGGGAACGAAGCGAATGGAATTTCACCAGAAATAGAGAAGTTAACGACAAATAAACTAAGCATTCCGTTCTTTGGTAAAAATGGTTCTACCGAAAGTCTTAACGTAGCCGTAGCAACAAGTGTCATCTTAGGCGAATTTAAGTCTCAACTTTCTCACAAATCATAAAAAAAACTTAATGTTTCTAAACGGGTAACTATTCCACAAATAAATATATACTTTAGTAGAAACAAACAATTAGATTAAGAAAAAACACATGAAATATGTAGCGGTTGTTCTTGCTTCTGCAATGCTGTTTATGGGAAGCTGTAGCAAGAAAAACGAACAAAAAGAAGAAGTTAGAAAGAAGGATCCTCATGCTTTGCGCTATGATTCGTTGGATTGGAAAGCAGATTTCAAGCCAATGAAGTACACACAAGCAGAACTTAATGACTACAGAAATAAACTAAACACTTATTACAAAGACTTTTGGGTTGACGGAAAAGTGAGCGGAGGTTTGTTGGTTGTGAAGAATGGGCAAGTACTTTTAGAGCAATATCAAGGGATGGCAGACGAAAGACATAAGCGTCCAATCACTGCAGAAACACCTATTCACATCGCATCTATCTCGAAAGTTTTTACCTCAATGGCGGTTCTTAAGCTTGTAGAAAAAGGTAAAATCAAATTAGATCAAAAAGTAAATACAATATTAGAAGGTTTTCCTTACGATGATATCACGGTTCGTAATTTGCTAAATCACCGCAGTGGTTTGCCAAATTATGCCAACGTTTTGTGGAATAACAAGAAGGTAATGATGGATCGCGAGAAACCAATTTCTAATCAAGATGTGTTAGATATCTTTAGAGAATTTGACGTTAAACAAATTCGTCCCGCAGACAAAGGGTTTTATTACTCGAATACTAACTTTGCTTTTCTTGCTCTTGTCATTGAAAAGATTATGAAAATGCCTTATCCGAAAGCAATGAAATACATGGTTTTTGACCCTCTTGAGATGAATAACACCTTTGTTTTTGAGTATGATCGCGATAAAGATACAGTAGCTCGTTCTTACAAATACAATGGTTACGAGTGGGCTTGGGATGATTTTGACCGCACGTATGGAGACAAAAATATCTACTCAACGCCAAGAGATCTGTATAAGTTAGATGTTGCCATGTATTCAGACGATTTCTTACCGAAGAAGATCAAGAAAGAAGCTTTCAAAGGATATAGTTACGAGCAGAAAGGTTTCAAAAATTATGGGCTTGGAATGCGCTTGTTAGAATATGACAATGGTAAAAAATTATTGTATCACAATGGTTGGTGGCACGGGAATAACACAGTTTTTGTACACGATGTTAACAATCAATTTACGGTAATTGCATTAGGAAACAAGCAGAATAAGAATATATATAGTGCATTTAAATTGGCTGGACTTACAGGAACTTATCCGCTAAAAGCACCAAATAAAGATTCGATGAGATTGCATCAAAAACCAATTGTACCAAAAACAACAGCAAAACTTTCGACCAAAGTTTCAAGATAATAGCAAGGCTTTCTTATATAAGAAAGCCTTTTTTATTTTTATGATATAATGTATTTTATTGATAATCAATAGTTTTATTTTGTTAATTAAATATAAAGTATTAACTTAGAGAT
The DNA here is from genome assembly GCF_002453775.1 of Empedobacter sp. UBA6745. Taxonomy (NCBI): domain Bacteria; kingdom Pseudomonadati; phylum Bacteroidota; class Flavobacteriia; order Flavobacteriales; family Weeksellaceae; genus Empedobacter; species Empedobacter sp. UBA6745. The sequence continues at coordinate 253,502 of NZ_DKHL01000001.1, read as the reverse complement.
AATTAACTATTAATATGTAAATACTTTTAATTATGGCTGTAAAATACAACGTTATTCAGAAGGCTTACCCAGGAGATCCTATGGCGCCTAAAAAGTTCTACGCAAATTCTATTGCAGATGGTGAAGTATCACTTCGAAATTTGAGTAAAGAAATTGCGCAAACCTCATCTATTAGTGAGAGTGATGTATATGCAACATTGATTGATTTGGCTAAAATGTTATCAAAACATTTGTCTGATGGAAAGATTGTTCGCTTAGGAGATTTTGGTTCTTTTCAAATAAGTATAAGTAGCGAAGGAATGGATGCAATGAACAAAGTAAATTCTTCTTCTATAAAAAGTGCTAAAATACTTTTTAGACCTGGTCTAGATTTACGAGATACTTTAGCTACTTTAAAGTATGAGAAAAAGAAATAGTTGAGATAATTTTTCTAACTTCTAATTGAAGTAAATAAAAAACGTCAAGTGGTTTTCATTAAAATCACTTGACGTTTTGTTTAAAACCTCCTTAGGTTTTATATAAAAGATAAGGAGGTTTTTATTTATATGTCAAGCTGAATTCATTTCAGCTTCGCATACTTTTTATAAATACTTCTAAAAAAACTTTATATTATTAAGGATATGTTTCTGAAACAAGTTCAGAATGACTCTGTATGTTTATTTAATAATCATCTTAAAAAATAAGTTTCTTACTGCTTAATATCCATAATATCTCGTAATACATTTCCAAAGATATTAAACCCAAGAACTAATAACATAATAGCTAATCCCGGTAGAATTGCCAAATGTTGTTTCCCTAAAATAATATGATTATAATGTTCTTTGATGATGTTTCCCCAAGACGGAGTAGGAGGTTGTGCACCAATTCCAAGGAAACTAAGACCGCTTTCTACTAAAATTGCCGAAGCAAAATTGGCAGCAGATATAACGATAATAGGAGCAATGACATTAGGTAATATTTGATTGAAGATGATTCTTGTGTCCGAAAAACCTAAAGCTTTTGCTGCTTCTACAAATTCTTTTTCTCTGTATGATAGGAATTGTCCACGAACTACACGTGCAACTTCTACCCACATCGTTAGTCCAACTGCGATAAATATCTGCCAAAATCCTTTTCCTATAGCTAAGGTAATCGCAATAACCAATAGTAATGTTGGGATAGACCACACAACGTTTATCAACCACATTATTATGTTATCTGTTCGTCCCTTGTAATAACCTGCAAGAGCGCCCAAAGAGATTCCGACAACCAATGAAATGAAAACAGCGATAAACCCGATAAGAAAAGAAATTCTTGTCCCGATAATTAACCTCGAATAAAAGTCTCTTCCGTAAGAATCTGTTCCAAGTAAATAGGTTTTTGTGTAGATAAAATCCTTCTCTATATCTTGCGTTTTGATGTTATGCTTTGTCCAAGTTGACAAATCTATCTTTACTGCTTCACCACTTAGTCCGTTCCCTATATATGGAACATAAGTAATGCTTTGTCCATCTCTTTTGTAAGATGTGATACTTATTTGTTCGGTATCGATCTCTTTCCCGAATATAAAATCAGAAAAGTTCGTTTTTCCTGAATAATTAGGTAAGGGGATTTCGATTGTTTTTTGCTGATAACCTATAGGTGAATATGCAATGGTTAGGTCTTGTCTGTTTGCATTTTCCGTTTTGTCGGACGCAAAGACATAAGCAAAAATAGAAATGATTGCAGCTAATACTATTACACTAAAAGAAAGAACACCAAGGGTGTTCTTTCTTAATTTATTGAATACGATATGAGAAAATGAACCGTTTTCTTGTTCCATTATTTAATGTCTCTTAAAACGTTAACAGCTTCGTTTAAATAAAAGTCTTTTTGCATTCCTTTGAACCAATTGTTACGTTTAGCTTTTAGTACAGTATCTGTTTTTGTAGTTGCCAAATCGTTTTGATTCATTGTAAATTTGAAATTGTTTTTATACTTGTCTAAAGTTTCGAATTTCTTGATTTTATCTTCGCGTGTTTTACGGTACGTTTTGTAATCTTCTAAGTTCAAAGGAATCTCTTTTACATCTTCCATTGATTTGATGAACTTGAAACTTTCGTTCATTAATGCTAAGTGTGCATTGTTTGCCAAACGAGTTTTACTGTTCGCTTTAATCTTCGCTAAATCGAAAGCAGAAGGCCATTTTGCAATAACCAAAGGTTTGATTTGATCCCAGTTCAAGGCTTCTGGACGAGAAGCTTCGCTGATATCTTCGTAAGTGAATTGATCAACTAATGCAATGTCCGACTGAACACCTTTCAATTGTGTAGAACCTCCGTTTACTCGATAGAATTTTTGTATTGTTAACTTAATAGCTCCTAACTCATCACTTCCCGACTGACGATCTAAAGGCAAGATTGTTTGTACAGTACCTTTACCAAAGGTTTGCGGTGAACCCACAATAACAGCGCGGCCATAGTCTTGCATTGCTGCTGCAAAAATCTCTGATGCAGATGCAGAAAGCTCGTTAACCATTACTACTAATGGCCCGTCGTATGCGATAGAATTATCTTTGTCTTCGTGAATTTTAAGCATTCCGTCCGAACGTCTCACCTGAACAATTGGTCCTTGATTGATGAACAATCCAGAGATTTTAACTACCTCTTCAAGAGAACCACCTCCATTATTTCTAACATCGAAAACAAGACCTTTGATGTTTTCTTTCTTCAAGATTTCAATTTCTTTCTTGATATCATCCGAAGGGTAACGTCCGCCTTCTTTTCCCATTGGCGTGTAGAACTCAGGTAAATAGATGATTCCGTATTTATCTCCTTTCTCGTCCGTAATAACAGATGAGCGAGCAAACACTTCTTCGGATTCAATTACTTCACGAATCAAAGAGATTGTTTGTTGAGAACCGTCTTTTTTCTGAATAGTTAAGACAACTTCTGTTCCTTTCTTCCCTTTAATCAAGCGAATAGCATCGCTCAAAATCATCCCAACGATGTTTTTAGCTTCACCATTTTTCCCTTGTGCAACTTTAATGATCTTGTCACCAACTTCTAATTTATTGCTCTTCCAAGCTGGTCCGCCTACAATTAATTCAGCAATTGTAGCGTAACCTCTTTTGTCTTGTATTTTGGCTCCAATTCCTTCCATTTGTCCAGACATTTCGAACTCGAAATCTTCTTTACTTGTTGGAGAAAAGTATGTTGTGTGCGGATCGTATTGTTCTGTAAACGAGTTCATGTAAATAGAAAAATAGTTCTCGCGTTTTGTCTGCTTTATACGACGGAAATAATCAGAAATTAAGTCTTTAACTTCTTCACGCGCCATTTTTTCTACTTCTGCAAAAGGAGTATCTTTTGTGATTTTCTTTTTCTCATCTGCCAAAGGATCTTTTACAGGTTTTATAGAAGAAGAGTTGTCTAATGTATCTTTCTTTTGACCTTTTAATTCGTCTTGCATTGAAATGATTTCTAACATCACGTTATATTTCAAATATTTGCGCCACAAATCTTTCGCTTCGTTCTTATCTTTCGCGAATTTTGATGTTTTATAATCGATGTTGAAATTCTCTTTTTGATTAAAATCAAAAGGTTTTGACAAGGCATCCATCGAATATTTTTCAGCTTCAGCAATACGTTTGTAGATTGTATCAACAGTAGAATTGTAGAAACCTAAGTTTTCTGATTTGTAATAATCATCTAAATTGTGATAATCTTTTTTGAATAGATCATAATCAGATTGCAATAAAAAACGTTTGCTTGGATCAATGTATTCTAAATATTTATTGAAAACATTTTCCGAAAATTTATCATCTACAGTAGCAGGTTTGTAATGTAGGTAAGTTAGGGTGTTTCGTGTATTTTTTACGATTAACTTTTCTCTTTCTTCATCTGTGTCTAACATGGGTTTGCAAAAGCAAAAAGCAAGCAAACTCATTGATAAAAACGATAGTAATACATACGTTTTTTTAATTAACATATTGCGTTGGTATTATATAAATTAATAATTTAAGACTCCTTCAAATATAAAACAAAAAAGAAATTAGAAGGAAGTTTTTTACATTTGTAAAAATGATGAATAAAAGTAAGAATAAAATATGGAAAGACCGCTAATTTTAGTTACAAATGATGATGGAGTAACTGCGCCTGGAATAAGAGCGTTGATAGAGATTGCAAAAGGATTTGGAGAAGTTTATGTTGTTGCGCCAGATAGTCCGCAAAGTGGAATGGGACATGCGGTGACAATAAATTCGACATTGTTTTGTGATGAAATAGAAGTTGATGAAGATGTAAAAGAGTATGCGTGTTCTGGAACGCCAGTGGATTGTGTGAAATTGGCTGTTTCGCAAATTTTGCCTCGTAAACCAGATTTGTGTATTTCGGGAATTAATCACGGATCAAATTCGTCGGTGAATGTGATTTATTCGGGAACAATGTCTGCTGCTGTAGAAGCTGGAATAGAAGGAATTCCTGCGATTGGTTTTTCGTTGTGTGATTTTGCTTATAATGCAGATTTTAAAGCTGGAGAAGAATTTATTAAAACAATTATTGATCAAGTTTTAAAACATAAATTACCAAAAGGTGTGGTGTTGAACGTGAACATTCCGAAGTTGAAAGAACATGAAATAAAAGGAATAAAAGTTTGTCGTCAAGCTGATGCTAAATGGGAAGAAAAATTTGATAAACGTGAAGATCCTCGTGGAAGAACGTATTATTGGATGAGTGGAGAGTTTAAAAATCTTGATAAAGGTGAGGATACAGACGAACGTGCTTTAGAGGAAGGTTATGTTTCGGTTGTGCCAGTTCGTTATGATTTGACAGCACATCATTTTTTACCAGATTTAAGAAATTGGGATTTGTAGATTTGTTCTAAGTTCTAAGTTCTAAGTTCGTTTTCATTCTGAACTCGTTTCAGAATCACATGATACAAATTGATAAGAAGCTGAAATAAATTCAGTTTGACAAATCATAAAAAAAAAGGACTTCAATTGAAGTCCTTTTTTTTGTGTTATATTGAAATAATTATTTTACTAATTTTTTCTCAGCATCACGATAAAAATTTTCTTTTTGATCGTTTCCTAACGTTTTGTAAGCTTGAATTAAGTTACGAATAACTTGACGATTTTCTGGTTGAATTTCGTACATCTTTTCAAGGTAAGGAGCTGCTTCTGTAAATAAAGCTTTACGTTTTGCTTCGTTTGCGTTGTAAACTTCTTTCTCTTTTTTAGATGTTCCTAAATTGTTGTTCATTGTTTCAACAATTTCTTTATCTGGTTGCAAAATAGCTAAAACTAAATTGTTGTAAGACTCGAAATGTTTAGGATTTAATTCAATCGCTTTTTTGAACAAGTTTTTAGATTCTCCAGCTTTAGAAGTGTCATCTAAATATAAAACACCTAAGTTGTAATAATTTTGCGCATCGTTTGGATTAATTTTAATCGCTTCTTCGATACGTTTTGTCATTTTATCAGCGTTTCCAGAAACTTGGTAAATTCCAGTTGCGATATTGTTGATGTCAGCATCTTTTGGATATTTTGTAGTTGCTTCTTCTACGATTGCATCATATTTTTTTGCATTATATAATCCATTAAGAGCTAAAACATACATATCACGGTTGTAATCTTTTGTTTGATTAGCTGATTTACCTGTGAATCCTTTTGCTGCTAATTCTTTCAAAATCGTTAACGATTTATCGTAATCATTTGCATTGTAAAAACAGATTGCTGCTTGATATTTGTAGATATCTTCTTTTGTACCTAAAGCTTCAACTAAGTTGAAAACATTTAAGAATTTTGTTCCAGCTTCTGTATATTGTTTAGCGTCCATTGCTTTGTTTGCTGCGTCTAATTCTTTGTTTGCTAAATTAGAAACTTCAGATTGTAACAAGAAACCATATTTTGGTTGTAAAGCAACTTCTTTTGCTTTTGCGTAATTACCACCAGCTGTAGCTTTATCTAAATCAGCTTGAGAATAGTAAAATTCGTCTTTTTTAGAGTCTTTATTTTTGACTTGCCAAACTTTACCGTTTTCGTATTTAGATAATTTTGCTAAATCTTGACTTGCTTTTGTAACGTCACCTTTTGCTAAGTTTTCTTTAGCTGATTTATTGTATTTTTCAGCTAAAACCGTAGGTTCTGTCGTTAATTCTTCTGTGTTAGTTTGAGCGAATGATGTTGACATTGCTAAAACTAATCCTAAACTAAATAATAATTTTTTCATTGATTATTCATTATTTGGATCCTCAGCAGGCGTTTCTTCTGCTTGAGTTTCGTTGTTTTCGTTTGTGTTTTCTACAACAATTGGATTTCCTTCTTCATCAAGTTCTACTTCATCCTCCAATTCTTCTTCAACCTGTACTTTTGCAATTGCTGCAATTTCGTCGTTCTTTTTCAAGTTAATCAATCGAACACCTTGCGTTGCACGACCCATTACACGAATTTCATCTAAACCAGTTCTAATTGCAACTCCAGATTTATTAATAATCATTAAATCATCTTCGTCTGTAACAGCTTCAATCGCGATTAATTTTCCAGTTTTATCAGTAATATTAAGAGTTGTTACACCTTTACCGCCACGATTCGTTTCGCGATAATCTTCGATAGAAGAACGTTTTCCGTAACCTTGTTCAGAAACAACTAATACAGTTTCTTTTTCTACATCAGTCACAACAATCATCCCGATAACCTCATTATCTGGTTGATCTCCTAAATTGATACCACGAACTCCAGAAGCAGTACGACCCATTGGACGAACTTTTTCGTCTTCGAAACGAATAGCTTTACCATATTTAGAAGCGATCATGATTTGAGATTTACCATCTGTTAATAATGCTTCTAATAATGTATCGCCTTCACGAACTGTAATTGCGTTAATACCATTTACACGTGGACGAGAATAAGCTTCTAAAGATGTTTTCTTGATGATACCATTTTTAGTTACCATAATTACGTAATTATTATTTACGTATTCTTCGTTCATTAAATCGTGTGTAAGGATATATGCTTTTACTTTATCATCTGGTTCGATGTTGATCAAATTCTGAATTGCACGACCTTTTGATGTTTTAGAACCTTCTGGAATTTCGTATACACGCATCCAATAACATTTTCCTTTTTCTGTAAAGAATAACATGTATTGATGGTTAGATGCCGAAACCATATATTCTAAGAAGTCTTCGTCACGTGTTGTAGCAGCTCTATTACCAACTCCTCCACGAGATTGTTTGCGATATTCAGAAAGTGGCGTACGTTTAATGTAACCCATGTGAGAAATTGTTAAAACAACTTGTTCATCAGGAATTAAATCTTCGATATTTAAGTCTCCACCTGCGTAATCGATATCTGTACGACGTTCGTCACCATATTTTTTACGAACTTCTAATAACTCATCTTTGATAATTTGCATACGTAAATCTTCGTTTGCTAAAATATCTTTCAAATGATTAATCATTTTCATGATTTCTTCGTACTCTTCACGAATTTTATCAATTTCAAGACCAGTTAATGTACGTAAACGTAAATCTAAAATTGCACGTGCTTGAATTTCTGATAACTCGAAAGCTTCCATTAATCCCGTACGCGCTTCGTCTGGAGTTGCAGATTCGCGAATGATTTTAATTGCACGATCAAGGTCATCTTGTGTTCCGATTACTTTCATGTAACCTTCTAAGATATGAGCTCTTTCTTGTGCTTTTCTCAATTCGTATTCCGTACGACGAACAATCACTTCGTGACGGTGTTCTACGAAATGATAAATCATATCTTTCAAGTTCAATTGCTCTGGTCTACCTTTTACCAAGGCAATATTATTTACACTGAAAGATGATTGTAATTGAGTAAATTTATATAGTTTATTTAAAACAACGTTAGGAACCGCATCCATTTTAAGGACATAAACGATACGCATACCTTTACGGTCAGATTCGTCACGAATCTCAGAAATACCATCTAATTTACCATCTTTTACTAACTCAGCAGTTTTTGCAATCATGTCTGCTTTGTTAACTTGGTAAGGAATTTCTGTAGCAATAATACAATCGCGACCATGTACTTCTTCGAAATTAGTTTTTGCACGTAAAACAACACGTCCACGTCCAGTTTCGAAAGCTTGTTTTACACCATCGTAACCATAGATTGTACCTCCTGTTGGGAAGTCTGGTGCTTTGATGTATTGTGTTAATTCGTCAATTGTAATCTCACGATTGTCGATGTAAGCAATTGTTCCGTCAATAACTTCTGTTAAGTTATGTGGCGCCATATTTGTTGCCATACCAACCGCAATACCAGATGCTCCATTTACTAATAAGTTTGGAACACGAGTAGGTAATACAGTAGGTTCTTGGATAGTATCGTCAAAGTTTAGTTGAAAGTCAACTGTCTCTTTATCTAAATCAGCTAATAATTCGTCTGAAATTTTTTGAAGTCTTGCTTCAGTATAACGCATTGCAGCAGGTGGATCACCATCTACAGAACCGTAGTTACCTTGTCCGTCAACCAATAAGTAACGCAAAGACCAAGGTTGCGCCATACGTACCATTGTGTCGTAAACAGAACTGTCGCCGTGTGGGTGAAATTTACCTAAAACTTCCCCTACAATACGTGCCGACTTTTTGTAAGAACGATTAGAAAAAACACCTAATTCATACATTCCGAATAATACTCTACGGTGTACAGGTTTTAAACCATCACGCACATCCGGAAGCGCACGAGATACGATTACCGACATCGAATAATCGATGTAAGCGGATTTCATTTCATCCTCAATGTTAATTGGGATTAGTCTTTCTCCTTCAGTCATATTGTTTTGTTATATAAGGTGGCTAATATACGAAATTTAAGCTAAAAAAAGACTGATAAAAACAAGATATTTGATGTTTTATGAAAGTTTTAAGGAAACTTTTCTAATCCTTCTAAAAATAGCTTCGTTTGATCTTCGCAAATGATATTGTTGATAAGTTTTAATTGTTATTGTTTTAATTTTCTCTTGCTTAACAAAAAAATGTTTTTATATTTGCACTTCGAAAATTACAAAGTGTAGAACGGAACGCGGTTTACTATTAATTCAGCTTTTTTGTAATTTTCTATCAATTTGATTTTTGAATTAATAATAATAACTGTATATTTGCAACCCATTCGAGTAATGGATTAGAAACTTAGTAAAGATGAGTAAGAGAACATTTCAACCAAGTAACAGAAAAAAAAGAAACAAACACGGATTCCGTGAGCGTATGGCTTCTAAAAACGGGCGCAAAGTATTAGCTGCTCGTAGAAAGAAAGGAAGAAAAGCATTAACTGTTAGTGAAGTAAGAGCTAAAAGATAATCGCTACAATTCATAAAAAATAAGCTTGAAGGTCGTTCTTTCAAGCTTTTTTTTTACATTTGTTTTAAAGACTGTAGAAAGTATGGAAGCTAAAAATGTAATTGAGTTAAGTCAATCATCTATATATCAAAGAAATCATTTAGTATTATCTGACGTTAATTTCACACTTAACGAAGGAGAATTTGTTTACCTAATCGGAAAAACAGGAAGTGGAAAAAGTAGTTTATTGAAAGTGCTTTATGGTGATTTGCCGCTTCAATCAGGACAAGGTTCTGTGGTTGGAATGGATTTGAAATCACTGAAAACAAGTAAAATTCCTGATCTTAGAAGACATTTAGGAATCGTTTTCCAGGATTTCCAATTGTTAACAGATCGTACGGTAGAGCAAAATTTAACGTTCGTGTTGAAAGCAACAGGTTGGAAGGATAAAGCGACAATCGATAAACGTATTGATGAGGTTTTAGATTCGGTAGGGATGTTGTCTAAAAAGAAAATGATGCCGTTCCGTCTTTCTGGAGGTGAGCAACAACGTGTTTCTATAGCTCGTGCATTGTTAAATCATCCTGAATTAATTTTAGCCGATGAGCCAACAGGAAATTTAGATCCAGAAACATCAAATGATATTATGGATTTGTTGCTGTCAGTATCGAAAGAAAATAATTGTGCAGTTTTGATGGCTACACACGATTACGAAATTATTCGTCGTTATCCTGCGCGTAAGGTACGTTGTGAAGACGGAAGATTATTTGAAGTTGCAGAAGCGATATCAGAATAAGATAAATTACACAATATAATTTTAAAGAAAGAGTTTACTTAGTTGTAGACTCTTTTTTTTGTTAAATAATTAACTAATGTATCAAGGTAAAAAACTTCATTTTATAAGTATGGATGTTCCATTTCCTCCCAATTATGGAGGCGTTATAGATGTTTTTTATAAATTGAAAGCATTTAATCAACTTGGGGTTGAGATTTATTTACATTTGTTTGGGTTTAACGAAACAGAAAGCGATGTTTTAAGAAAATATGCTAAAGAAGTTTATTTTTATCCAATACATCAAAAGCCTTATTATATTTTTCAGAAATATCCTATTTCAGTAAAATCTAGGGATAGCAAATTATTGTATGAACGAATTAAATCGTTGAAAGCACCTATTTTTTTTGAAAGTCTAAAAACAACATTTATTTTGAATAAATATAAACTTGGAGGTTATTCTAAATATTTGCGACTACATAATATTGAGCAAAATTATTTTTCTGGATTAGCTGAAAGTGAGAAGAATCTGATGAAAAAAGCATTGTTTTATATTGAGGCAAAAAAATATATTCAATACGAAAATATTATTCATCAGTTTGATGAAGTTTTCACACTTTCTAAATTTGAACAAAATTATATTCAAGAAAAATATAATAAAGGAAAATTTGTACCTGTTTTTCATGGAAATGAAACTTTTCAATCATTAAGTGAAAAAGGAGAATTTGCTTTATATCACGGAGATTTGAGAGCTTCGGATAATTGTAAAGCAGTCGATTTCTTGATAGAAGTTTTTAAAGAAATTGATTATCCTTTCGTTATTGCATCAGGATCTAGAGAGGATTGGGTAAAAGCAAAAATTAAAAATCATCCACATATACAATTTGTTAAATTGAAAGATTTTGATCATTTGAAAAATCTTTTCGAAAAAGCACATCTCAATATAGCGTGGTCTTTTCAGGAATCTGGAACAAAACTAAAAGTGATAAATGCATTATTTAATAGTCGTTTTTCGATAATAAATGAAAATGTGATAGATGATGAGAAAATTAGTGGACTTTGTGTTCAAGTTTCGAATAAATCTGAATTGATAAAAGCTATTAATCATTTAAAAAATCAACCTTTTTTAGCGTCAAAAGAATATATTGATACGCTTGAATATGATTTGAATGATAAATTGAATGCAGAAATTATTTTGAAACAAATTTTTAATTAACTTTATGATTATGAACAGAAATCAATATGCAGATATAATTTTACAACGATTAATTGATCAAAAGGAAGAAATAAGTCAACAATACAATAGTAGCAAAGATAAGATCGGTTATTTTTGGGTTGATGATTTGTTGCCAGAAGAATTAGCTTTGGAGATAAATCAAGTTTTTCCGCAAGAAAAAGAAATGGTGTTGAAAAAAAGTTTGAAAGAAGATAAATATATTGCAGTTCAAATGAATCAATATCATCCTATTTTAGAGGAAATTATTTATGCTTTTCAAGATGAGAGAATCGTAAATTTGGTTGCTGAAATTTGTGAAATAAAACAACCTATTCCAGATTCGTCTTTGTATGCTGGTGGTTTATCTATGATGGGAAATCGTCAGTTTTTGCAGCCACATTTGGATAATTCTCATGATGCGAAAAGGGAATTGTGGCGTGTGTTGAATTTGTTGTATTATGTAACACCTGACTGGAAAGAAGAATATGGTGGTAATTTGGAAGTTTGGCCAAATGGATTGAAAAATGATCAGATTACAATTTTTAGTAAATTCAATCGATTAGCAGTAATGGCAACGCATAATGATTCTTTGCATTCGGTTTCTCCAATAAAGTTTGAAGGTTTTAGAAAATGTGTTTCAAATTATTATTTTTCTAAAGAACCTTTAAGAGAAACAGATTCCTTTCATGTGACATCGTTTAGAGGTCGTCCAGAGCAAAAGGTTTTGGATCAAGTTTTACAAGTTGATAATGCACTAAGAATGGGTGTTAGAAAAGTATTTAAAAAAGGAGTAGTGGAAAATCCACATATTTATAAAAAAGATAAAAAGTAGATTAAATTTTAATCTACTTTTTTATTTGTTCAAAAATCTCCTTTAATTTTAATTCTTCATTTTCCCAACAAAGTTCATTTGCAGCATTTGCAAGGTTTTCTTGGTAACTTCTTTTTCCTTCGTTTAAGATTTCTTGTAGTTTTTCAGCCAAATGTTTTGGTTCGTGATTGTCAATCACTTTTCCAACTTTATATTCCTCGACCATTTTTTTGATTTCAGGTAAATTTGTTGCTAAAATTGGTACTCTAGCTTGAATAAAGTCAAATAATTTATTCGGTAGAGCGTAGCGATAGCTTAATCCTAAATCTTCTTCCATACTCATTCCTACATCAGCTAAAGGTGTTATAGTTTTTAAAGTTTTTGGGGGAATATTTCCTAAAAAATGAATGCGATTAGTCAAGTTAAAATCTTTTACCAATTGTTCGTATTCAGTTTTTTTAGGTCCTTCGCCAGCAATCCAAAATTGACAATTATCAATGTGTTTAAACGCTTCAATCATTTTGTCAATTCCTCGACTCATGTTAATTGCGCCTTGATACAATAATATTTTATCGTTTGTTGGATTTTCGGGTAAGCGAAAGAAAATTAAATCTTGTTTATCGTTAAGTTTTGTTCGGTTGGGAACATTTCTAATCACAGCCGGATTAGCACCATATTCCTTGCGAAACCAATTGGCATATCCATCACTTACTGTATAAAAATACTTGATTTTTGGAACAAGAGAACGTTCTAAAGTTTTCCAAACTTTTTTTGTTTTAGGACGATTGTGTAATGATGGTAATTCTGAATAAATTTCATGACTATCAAAAACTAAAGGAATTTTTTTGATTTTACTAACCAAATAAAAAGGAAGTAAACTATCCAAATCATTGGCTAATAAAATAGTTTGTTTATCAGCTTTTTTAAGTAAAGTGAAAAACAATTTGTAATTAAATTCTGCATACTTTTTCATTGTTGATTGATTCTTTTGTTCCATCAAAAATGTTTTGTACGGTTTATTCAATTCTGGTCTTCCGTTTATAGTCGCGCCAATCAATTCTACATCGTACCCAAATTTTAATAAAGAATGGCAAACTTTATCTAATCTTTGATCCGTTTCAATATTATTTAGTACAGCAGATAGGATTTTCAATTTTATGGTTTTTTAAGATTATTTACCAGGTTTGAAGACGATATAATACGCCTGAACCAAAAATAAAATCGCATTTGGAATAAGGACTGGCCAAGCCTCAATCATAGCAGCATAAATTACAAAACATGCACAACCAATTGCATTGATAATGCGAATAATTGTAATCTTTGAAAAAAAGAATGCTAGTACAATAAAGACTGAAGCAAGATAGCCAAAAATATCAGCTATACCAATGTTAGATAAAAAATCCATAAAACGATAAATAAGAATGATAAAGTATAGGCAAAATTATGAAAAATAAGTCGATAACTTTGTGTAAATTTGCACAATGATAGAAACTTTATCAAAGATAAAACACAAAGATTCGCCAAACTTCTTTTTACTTGCTGGTCCATGTGCCATCGAAAGTGAAGATATGGCTTTGAGAATTGCTGAAAAAGTAGTAACAATTACTGATAAATTAGAGATTCCTTATGTTTTTAAAGGATCTTTCAAAAAAGCAAATCGTTCTCGTATTGATAGTTTTACAGGAATTGGAGATGAAAAAGCATTGAAAATTATTCAAAAAGTTGGAGAAACTTTTGATGTTCCAACAACTACAGATATCCACGAACCTTTTCATGCAGAAATGGCAGCGGCTTATGTAGATGTTTTGCAAATTCCTGCTTTCTTGGTTCGTCAAACCGATTTAGTAGTTGCAGCTGCACAAACAGGGAAACATGTTACATTGAAGAAAGGTCAATTTCTTTCGCCTGAAGCAATGAAATTTCCTGTAGAAAAAGTAACAGATTCTGGTAATAATAATGTTGCAATTATCGAGCGTGGAACTATGCTAGGTTACGGAGATTTAGTAGTAGATTATCGTGGAATTCCTGTGATGCAAAATTATGCACCGGTTATTTTAGATATCACACATTCTTTGCAACAACCAAATCAAGCTTCAGGTGTAACGGGAGGAAAGCCAGAATTAATCGTAACAATTGCGAAAGCTGGAATTGCTGTTGGTGCTGATGGTATTTTTATCGAAACGCATCCAGATCCTAAAAACGCAAAAAGTGACGGTGCAAACATGTTACAATTAGATTTGTTAGAAGACTTATTAACGAAATTGGTTAGAGTTCGTCAGGCAATTCTATAAAAATAATTTTTAAAGAAAATTTATTAAATAATACTTAGTCAAGTTGATTAAGTATTTTTAATTTTTTAGATAATGAATAATTTAATTCAGAAATATAATATTCCAGGACCTCGTTATACAAGTTATCCAACTGTTCCGTTTTGGGACAATGATGATTTTACTAAACAAGGTTGGATTGAAACTTTTCAACGATCTTTCGATGAAAGCAATGCAGAAGAAGGGATATCAATTTACATTCATTTACCTTATTGCGAGTCGTTGTGTACGTTTTGTGCATGTAACAAACGTATTACGAAACAGCATTCGGTAGAAGTTCCGTATATTGATACGGTTTTGAAAGAATGGAAATTATATGTGGATTTATTTTCATCTCGACCAAAAATTAAAGAAATTCATTTAGGAGGAGGAACACCAACGTTTTTCTCTCCAGAAAATTTGAAGAAATTAATTGATGGTATTTTTGAATATGCGGATGTTGCCGAAGGACACGAATTTAGTTTAGAAGGTCATCCAAATAACACAACAAAAGAGCATTTACAGGCTTTATACGATTTAGGTTTTAGACGTATTTCGTATGGTGTACAAGATTATGATCTGAAAGTTCAGGAAGCAATTAATCGTGTTCAACCTTTCGAGAATGTGAAAAGAGCAACAGAAGAAGCGCGCGAAATTGGCTTTACATCGATTTCTCACGATTTGATTTTTGGTCTTCCGCATCAAACAATGGAAGGAATGATGGAAACGATTAATTTGACAAAAGAATTAAATCCAGATCGTATTTCGTTTTACAGTTATGCGCACGTGCCATGGATAAAAGGTGTTGGACAACGTGGTTTTCATGACGAAGATTTGCCTTCGCCAGAATTGAAACGTGCATTATATGAAGAAGGAAAGAAAATGTTCGAGGAAATGAACTATTTCGAAGTTGGAATGGATCATTTTGCCTTAGAACAAGATTCGATGTATCAATCGATGAAAAACCATACATTACATCGTAATTTTATGGGATATTCTTCTTCGAAAACACAATTAATGGTTGGTTTAGGAGTTTCTTCTATTAGCGATTCTTGGTACAGTTTTGCACAAAACGAAAAGACGGTAGAAGAGTATGAAAAATCAATAAATAACGGAGAATTATCCGTTTTCAAAGGTCATATTTTATCAGAAGAAGATTTGATTATGCGTCGACATATTCTAAATTTAATGTGTAATTTAGAAACTTCTTGGGCTGATGATAAGATGAAATTTGATGATGTAGATCGTATCAAAACTATGTTGCAAGATATGGTTGACGATAATTTGATTGAATTTGTAGAAAATGGTTTGATCGTAAAAGAAGAAGGACGTCCATATGTGAGAAATGTATGTATGACATTCGATAAGAGAATGATAGATAACGAGCCAGAAACACGCATTTTCTCAATGACAATCTAATAAAATAGATAAATGTTTTAAACTTTATCAAAAAAAGTATATATTTGAATATCTCAAACAATGAAAGAAATAGAAATTCACGGTAAAAAATTTATTCCGTACATCGCTTTTGAAGAAATAGAACACGCCATCAAAAATATGGCAAACGAAGTTTACGAAGAATACAAAGACGAAAGACCGATTTTTGTTGGTGTATTAAACGGAGTTGTAATGTTCTTCAGCGATTTCTTAAAACAATATCAAGGAGAATGTGAGATTTCATTCTTGAAATTAAAATCTTACGAAGGAACAGAATCAACAGGGAAAATTACTATTGAGATGGATATTCCGATGAATGTTGAAGGACGTCACGTAATTATTTTAGAAGATATTGTAGATACAGGTAATACGTTAGTAGAGTTGCACCGAATCTTGAAAGAGAAAAAGGTAAAATCATTAAAAGTAGCAACTTTATTATTTAAGCCAGATGCTTACAAAAAAGATTTAAAGGTAGATTTAGTAGGAATCTCTATTCCTGATAAATTTGTAGTAGGTTATGGATTAGATTTTGACGGATTAGGAAGAAATTTACCAGATATTTATCAAATAAAACATTAAAACAAAATGCTAAACATTGTATTGTTCGGACCTCCTGGCAGTGGTAAAGGAACACAAGCTAAATTTTTAGAAGAAAAGTACCAAACTCCTCAAATTTCTACTGGAGACTTATTTCGTTTCAACCTTAAAAATGAAACAGAATTAGGCGCTCTTGTGAAATCTTACATGGACAAGGGACAATTAGTTCCAGATGAGGTAACAACAAATATGTTGGTTGATCATTTAGATAACAATCCAAATGCGCAAGGATATATTTTTGATGGATATCCACGTACAACATCTCAGGCAGAGGCTTTAGATAAAATCTTAGCAGATAAATACGAAAGCGAAGTTTCGATTACATTAGCATTAGTTGTGGATGACGAAATTTTGGTTCAACGTTTATTAGAGCGCGGAAAAACTTCTGGTCGTGCAGATGATGTGGACGAAAAAATTATCCGTGATCGTATTACAGAATATTACGAGAAAACTGCAATTGTAGCAGAGCACTACAAAGCGCAAGGAAAATGGGTTGAGATTGATGGAGTAGGTTCTATTGAAGATATTACCGAAAAATTGAACGCAGCAATTAAAGAAGTTTTATAAGAACAACTTTTACATTATATTAAAAATGCTCCTTTTAATTAAAGTTGCATTTTTAGTATAATGTCATTCTGAATGTATCTTTTGCGAAATGAAGAATCTGAGATTCCTCGACAAGCTCGGAATGACAATTATGTCAAGTTGAATTTATTTCAGCTTCTCATCAATTTATATCATGTGATTCTGAAACGAGTTCAGAATGACTTTACTTTTTTCCTTCAACCAAGCCTTTGCAAATGTTTTTTACAACAGCAGGGCCTTCATAAATAAAACCTGTATAAACTTGTAACAAACTTGCACCAGCTTCCAGTTTTTCTTTAGCATCTTCAGCGGTATGAATTCCACCAACTCCAATGATAGGAAATGCTTTGTTCGATTTTTCAGAAAGATAACGAATCACTTCTGTTGAACGATTTTTAAGTGGTTTTCCCGAAACTCCACCAGTTTCTTTTACAATTTCAGGATTAGATTTTAATCCTTCTCTCGAAATAGTTGTATTTGTGGCAATCACTCCTGCAATTTTAGATTCTAATACAATATCTATAATATCGTCTAATTGCGAATCTGTTAAATCTGGTGCGATTTTCAGTAAAATTGGTTTCGGTTTTTCGTTCTGATTATTGTATTGTTGCAAATAATTCAGAATGTACAATAAAGGTTCTTTTTCTTGCAAATCTCGTAATCCAGGCGTGTTTGGAGAACTAACGTTAACTACAAAATAATCTACATAATCAAACAATGCATTGAAACATTTGATATAATCATCAACAGCATCTTCGTTTGGCGTCAATTTATTTTTACCAATATTTCCACCAATAATATAGTTTTCACGATTTTTTAATTCTCTAATTTTCGAAACAGCAAAATCAACACCTTTGTTATTAAATCCCATTCGGTTGATAATCGCTTCATCTTCTACCAAACGAAACATACGCGGCGCATCATTCCCTGGTTGAGGTTTTGGTGTAACGGTTCCAATTTCGATAAAACCGAATCCGAAGTGGTTCAATTCTTCAATATATTCAGCATTTTTATCAAAACCTGCAGCTAAACCAATTGGATTTTTGAATTTAATTCCAAAAACTTCTCGTTCTAAACTTGGATGATTGTATTGATAAAATTTATCTAATAATTTTCCAACTCCAGGAAATGCAGCATAATTTTTTAGATTTCGCGTAACGAAATGATGTGCATCTTCGGGCTGTAATTGAAATAAAATGTTTTTGAATTGTTTGTACATGCTGCAAAATTAAGCATATCCGATAAATAATTTACCTACTATTCATCAGTTTTACAATATTTTGAAACTTATGAATTAGATTTTAATAAACAAATTAGAAATCGTACTTTTGCAGACTAATTAAAATAAAAAAATTATGCAATCAAATTTTGTTGACTACGTAAAAATAAATTGTAGAGCAGGACATGGAGGTGCTGGTTCAGCAAGTTTGCATCGCGAAAAATATATTGACAAAGGTGGACCAGACGGTGGAGATGGTGGACGTGGAGGAAACATCACGCTTCTAGGAAACTCAAATCTTTGGACTTTGTTAGAATTTCGATTCAAAAGACATTTCCGTGCGCAAAACGGTGGACGTGGAGGTAAATCTCGTTCTACTGGAGCTGACGGTGAAGATATTATTTTGGAAGTTCCGATCGGAACAATTGCCAAAGATGAAGAAGGAAATATTATTGGCGAAGTAACAGAAAATGGGCAAGAATTAATTATTGCGCAAGGAGGAAAAGGAGGTTTAGGAAACTGGCATTTCCGTTCTGCAACGCGTCAAACGCCTCGTTATGCCCAACCAGGTTTGGATGGTGACGAGCGTCAAGTTACATTGGAGCTGAAAATTTTGGCAGATGTTGGTTTAGTTGGTTTTCCAAATGCAGGAAAATCTACTTTATTATCAGCTGTTTCGGCTGCTAAACCAAAAATTGCAGATTACGCATTTACAACGTTAACACCTAACTTGGGAATTGTAGAATACCGTAATCATCAGTCATTTATTATGGCAGACATTCCTGGAATTATCGAAGGTGCGGCAGAAGGAAAAGGTCTTGGACATCGTTTCTTGCGTCATATTGAGCGTAATTCTAACTTATTATTTTTAATTCCTGCCGATACAGAAGATTATAAAAAAGAATATGAAATTCTGTTGAATGAATTGAAAAAATTCAATCCTGAATTGTTAGATAAAGAACGAATTTTAGCTATTTCTAAGTCAGATATGTTAGATGATGAATTGGAAGCTGAGATTAAAGCACTATTACCAACTGATATTGATACGATATTTATTTCGTCTGTTTCTGGAAAAGGAATCACAGAATTGAAAGATTTATTGTGGAAAAAACTACACGAATAACTAATTATTAAAGATAAAGACAAATGTTTGGAAATTTTGGAGACATCATGGGAATGATGGGAAAAATCAATTCATTTAAAGATAAATTTTCTGATTTGAAAAATGAATTAGATGGAGAAATTTTTACAACGACTTCTAACGATGGAAAAGTAAAAATTACAATGTCTAAATTGGCAACAGTAAAAGATATTGAGCTTGCCGAAGGAATGGAAAAAGAAGAAATTGAAGATTTGTTAGTGATGACGTTAAACAAAGCGTTGGAACAAGTAAAAACAGAAGCAATTGACAGAGCGAAAAAAACAGCTCAAGAAAATTTACCAAACATTCCTGGAATGCCTTTCTAAGAAGAATTTGAAAAAAAACAAAACCCCTGAAAAATAATTTTCAGGGGTTTTTGTTTGATATCTAATTAAAAATAGAATTATTTAATAATCAATTTTGATGTTGATTGACCTTCATTAGATGAAACTTTTATGATATAAACTCCTGATGGTAAATTCGTATCGATTTGTTTCTTTAAATTTCCAGAAGCATTTTCAGAAATTGAATAAACTATTCTTCCATTTACATCAACAATCTCAATATTTACTTTTCCAGAAGCTTTTTGTTCAATTGTGAATTGCCCATTAGATGGATTTGGATATATTGTAGATTTAGTTGTGTTTAAATCTTTGGTAGCTAATAATCCTGTAGAGAATTTTTTTACAGCTAAATAAACATTATCAACAGCTTCAATCATAATATAACCTTCTGTAACATCTTTAGCGTTACTAGGCATTTGGAAATTAGCTGATCCTGTATTATCAACAATTCCTAATTCTTCGAATGTTTTTCCTGCATCCCATGAAATTGAAACTTTAACTTTTGTAGTTTCGATAGGAGCTTCGTTAGTTTTAGCAACATCCCATGTGACATCAAAATTAGAAGCATTAATTGGTAATTTGTTATTTGTTGCGTCTGGAGTAAGAACAACAAAAGGACCAACTCCAGCGGTAGCCATTACTTTTACACTTCCGTTTTGAGTTTGGGGACCTTGTACGTTATAATCTCTCGCAGTTACAGTAAAATCATATGTTCTTGCAACAGAAGTTAGAGATTCCCAAACTACATTTCCTGTTCCAGTGTGTAATAATTTACCTGCTAAAATAGAAGTGAAATTAGGGAAATATCTGTATGTTTCTTTAACAGGAGAAAAAGATCTAAAGTTAGGACCAGATGTTTTTGTTTCCTTCACTCTACTATTCGCATTTGTTGTAGCGCTTGTTCCAGAATTGTTTTGTTCCCACGTAGTTAAAACAGCATCATTTTCAGCATCAGTAATTGTAGCATTTAATTTGAATGCTGTTCCTACAGGGATTCTGTATAAAGCTTTTTCTAATTGTATGTTTGGAGGAGTGTTTAGAATTGGTTTTTCTACACCACAACTTTTAGTTTTTAAGTTGTTCTGAACTTGAGCTATACTTCTGTATGTGAAATAATCATCAGAATTTGATTGAACATTATAAGACGTAATACCTGCATATCCCATTACCGTAGAGCCACTTCCAGGTTCAACATTAACTCCTGTACCTTCATAAATGTGAGAATAAGTATGATTAGCTCCCATTTGATGTCCAATTTCATGAGCAACATAATCGATATCAAATTTATCTCCAGAAGGAATTTTGTTTGCAGGAGAAGTCATACCACTCCCTTTTCCATCAGGAAATGCTGTATCACATACACATCCAATACACCCTGCATTTCCTCCTCCTCCTTGAGAGCCGAAGAAGTGTCCAATGTCATATTTATCTTCACCAAGATTATTTGTTAAATAAGTTTGTAATTCAACTTGCCATGTAGATAAATAATAAGGGGCTGAACCATATGTAGGGTGATCTGCCATTCCTTGTGCAGGAGCTGAATATGGATCAGTACTTGCATCTGTAAATATTAAATCATCAATATTATCAATGAATTGGAAATTAACTGACATATCTTTTTCAAATACTCCATTTACACGTGTCATGGTATTTGTCATAGCTGCCAAAGCTTTTTCTTTTGTACCACCAAAATAAGCCGAATATTCTCCAGGAACAGAAAGTGCTAATCGATATGTTTTAAAAACTTGATTATTGGCTTTGTTCTGTAAGTTAGAAGAATCTTCTTTATTAGCTTGATGTTTTGAAATTAGTTCATTTGTTGAACAAACAAAATTACTTACAGCTTTACTAGAACTATGGACTTCGTAATATGTTGAACCTTCAACATCATAAGATTCAATAAAGTCTGATTTTCCTTCATTTCTAAATATAGAAGAACTCAATCCTAAAGGAGTTACACTAAATCTTAAATAAACAGATGGATCATCTAAACTTTTTCCAACGTATGAGCGAATATTAGGATATTTCTCTTGTAATTTTGGAGATAAGATTGAAGCTTCCCATATCATGTATTTTTGAATACTACCATCAGATGTAGGCATGTCAACAACCACTCCTGATTGATTACTAGTATTCGATGGGGCTAATGTTAATTTATTTTTCAAAGTATTGATATCCATTGAATATACTTTTGAATTTTGATATTCAGTAGTAATATTTTTACTTTTTAAAAAATAACTAGGTACTTCCTTCCAATTTTGTGCGTTAGCATAACCGAATAAGGATAAAACTGATAGAGTGAATAAAAGTTTTTTCATTAAATATTGTTAATTATATTTGTTAATTAATGATAAAACTAATAAAATTTTATGAGAATAGCTTTTTATCTTTCAATATTTTTAGGAATTATTACTTTGCTATCGTGTCAAAAAAATAATTATTCTAACCAAAATAAACAAGAAAATATACTATCTGTAGAAAGAATAGAATCGTCAAGAAAAATGCACTATGACTTAATTGTAGATAAATCTACTATTGTATTAATCAAAAATGAAAACGATACAATAAAGATAAAAAATACTACGAAAGAATGGGAGAATTTAACAAAACTTATGGATCAAATCTTGTTAGAAAAATTAGAAAATATCAAATCTCCAAGTCAAGCTTTTATGCATGATGGTGCTCCAAATGTAGTTTTGAAATTTCAAACAAAAGATTCAACTTATTATTCAAATCCATACGATAAAGGTAATCCAGCAAAAGAATTAAAGAAAATTGATGATTATTTGACAGAATTATCAACTTCTTTATCTAAATAAAATTCATCATCTTCATTTTCCAACGATTCCAAATATTCTGCTTTCAAACGTTCTTGTTCTTGGTAAATATCCCATAAACGCTCGGCTTGCGGATCATAATAATTTTCTTGATCCCATTTCGGAACTTCTTTTTGCGGACCAATATTTCTGAACAGATAAGCGAAAAATGCACCCGAGATAAATCCACTCAAATGTCCTTCCCAAGAAATAGAATTGCTACTTGTATCTGTTTTTAACTGCGGTAAAATTTCTTGAGGAACCATTCCCCAAATCATTCCGCCGTATAATAAAATAATGATTAACGAAATTGCCATTAAACCACGTTCTTTTCTGATTATTCCACTGAAAAATATAAACGAAGCTAATAAGTAAACGATAGAACTTGCTCCAATATGACAGCTTACATTGTCATCTAAAAAAGGTGGGTTTCCAATGATCCAAAGAATAATTCCTGATAAAATCCAACCAAAGAATATCACGTAATAAGCCAATCTATCGTACATCAATAGTGCGATAAAGCTAAGAAAAGCTAATGGAAAAGTATTGCTGATAATGTGTTTCCAACCCGAGTGAAATAAAGGCGAGAACAGAATTCCTTTCAATCCTACGAAAGTTCTCGGAATAACGCCGTAACAACTATCTAAATTGTATCCGTTTTGTTGAAACAAAAAGATAATCCACATTGGGATAAGTAGTAAGAGAGGAATTATAATAGTTTTCTTTGGAAAAGGATAACTCATAAAATTGGTTTCGAAAACATCTTTCAATCTTTATTCCTTTCCAGAAAGTCTGCCAATTTTGGTCAAATTAAGCTTGATAGCGTTTTATTAATTCTTTTGCGAGTAATTTCCAATCGGTCCATTTTACACCAAGTTGATGATTTTGAGTAGCAATTTTATATTGATAATTTAAATGCTTAATCACTTCTTTATAAGCTTTTATCAAATTAAAATTCGGATCGTAAATATGAGTAGCTTCAGAATTTGCACCATTAATTTCGAGTATGACAAAATTTCCGTTCTGAAAATCTTCTAAGCTTTTTGCTTTCAAATCGATTCGTCCGTAATAAAAACCATCAATTTTTTTTGCAATTTGATCTATAGTTTTTTCTAATTTAGATGTTTTTAGAGAAGATCCATCCAAAAAAGTTGTACCTCGACTATGATTTCCAATTGGTTCAACCAATAATTTTTCATCTTTTTGAAGAACTGAATTTAGTTCGTTTTGAAAACGTTTAAACAAATACTCTTTTCGATAAAAAGCTCTTAAATTTTGTTCGATTAATTCTTTCAATGTTGATTTTCCATCACCCGTAAACGTCAAAAAATCTTTAGCTGTAATCGAAAGTATTTTGCCATTTTTGTCCTTTGGTAATCGAACATAGAAAACACCAAACTCAAAATTAGATTGAATATATTCTTGCAAGATTAAATCGCGATTATTTTGCTCTAAATAATTTTTCCAATCAATCTCATTTCTGATTAATTCAACACCAATTCCACGTTCACCCAGATTTGGTTTCGCAATAAAAGGAAAATCAAACGGAATTTTTTGTGTTCTAAATTCTTCAAAAAAACTAGTTTTTGGTTTATAATTTTCATCAATTTGATTGAGTAAATCAATTTTAGAATAATCAATAAATCCGCCCCATTTCATTGTAGGATTTGCCGAGCAAAAGTAAGCTGGAGCGCCTGTTTGAAAGATTTTATAAATGTACCAAGGTGTCAATGGCGCATAAAATAACCAGAATGGCCAAAATTCGTATCGTGTCCATTTTGTTATTTTCGGATTCATTTTTCTTGATTTTGAAAAGCAATTGTAGAAGATGCAATTCCAAAATTTTGTGGAATCTTAATCGTTGGAAAATGAGTTTCGATCGCAATTTTAATCAATGCAAAATGATGAACGCTGTGATCAAAACAATACATTAATTCACGATAATTTGTGGTATTAATTGTGAAGTTTTCTCCGTAGTAATTCTGTTTTAGCTGAATTGTTTTTTCTAAATCTAAACGTTCTATTTCTGATTTTAGATGATTCAATGTATTCGAACTTTCGACAACCGAATTTTCTAAAGCACGATTTCGTTCTCTGTCATCATAACAAATGCAATTGTTTTTANNTAAAAAGCACGAATAAAACTCGATAATATGTCGAAAATGTTGACCAACAGAAGCATCAGAAATGATTTCTAATTCCTTTTGAAAAGACATATCGTCAAATTGCAAAAGAATCGATTTCATTTCATCAAAAGAATGCGCTATAGTTTTCTGAATACTCATAATTCTTTGCAAAGATAAATTTTTACATTTGAACTAAATTGAAAAATGAGATGTGTATAATCAGTTTTTACAGAAATGAGGATGAATTTGTGTTGACACACAACCGAGATGAGGAAATTAATCGTTCTTCTTCTAAAGAGATTGTGGAGCAAAAGCGTTTTGATAAAACCTATTTTTCGCCTGTAGATGAGCGTGCGAATGGGACTTGGATTTTTTATTCGGAGCAATATGTTGCGTGTATTTTGAATGGAGGAATAGAAAAACCAACGCATTTCAAAGAGAAATACAGAGAAAGTAGAGGAATTATCTTGTTAGATTTATTGAAATATAATTCTGTAAATGAGTTTATTAATTCGGAAAATTTGTCAGAAATCGCACCTTTTACAATTTTTGTTTTTGAAAGAACAACTAAAAATGCTTACCTTTTGTTTTGGAATGAAAATAAACTGAGCGTAAAAGATGTTTCGCAAGAAAAAATTGTGACATGGTGTTCGTCGACATTGTATAGTCCTGAAAGAAGAAATGAAATTGATGAAATTTTTAACCAAAATAATGAGTTAAATTCCGAAGAAATTTTAGAACTTCACGATGATTTGAAAATGAATAAAGGCGATTTGTACGATTTTTTAGCAACGACATCTATCTCTCAAATTATTATGAATTCTTTAAGAATTGATATGAAATATTGTCAGCTATTTTGAAATTAATAGACAATAATTCGTTATTTTAAGGAATCATCAAATCATTTCGGACATAGGCATAATTTATGCTATAGTCTATCAGAATAATTATATTTGTTAAAGACAGCTTAAATAGTAAAATGAACGATAATTTCTCACAACAAGTAAAAGACGTTATTTCTTACAGTAAGGAAGAAGCGTTGAGATTAGGCCACGACCAAATAGGAACGGAACACCTTCTGTTGGGGATTATTCGCGACGGTGAAGGGAAAGCCATTTCTGTCTTAGAAGCATTGAATGTCGATTTAGATGAAATGCGTCAAAAAATAGAAAACCTAAACCCAGCAAAAGAAACTCCTGGTAATAATATAAAAAATTTGAGTTTGACAAAACAAGCTGAAAGAGCGTTGAAAACAACGTTCTTAGAAGCGAAATTGTTTAAAAGTCCGACTGTAAATACAATTCACTTATTATTGTGTATCCTTCGTAATGAAAACGATCCGATTACAAAATTGATGAATAAGTTGGATATTGATTACAATACAGTAAAGGAAGAATTCAAATTTCAATTTCAAGATGAGGAAATTCAATCTCCTCGTGCAGAAAATCCATCTTTTGATGGAGGTGATTCTGATAACGATTTTGAGCGTGCATCTACAAGTAAACCTACTTCGAAAAGTAAAACACCAGTTTTAGATAATTTCGGACGAGATTTGACAGCGATTGCGCAAGAAGGAAAATTAGATCCTGTAGTTGGACGCGAAAAAGAAATAGAACGTGTTTCGCAAATTCTTTCTCGTCGTAAAAAGAACAATCCATTGTTAATTGGAGAGCCAGGTGTTGGTAAATCTGCAATTGCAGAAGGTTTAGCGTTAAGAATTGTACAACGTAAAGTTTCGCGCGTATTGTTCAACAAACGTGTGGTAACATTAGATTTAGCATCATTAGTTGCTGGAACTAAATATCGTGGACAATTTGAAGAGCGTATGAAAGCAATCATGAATGAATTAGAGAAAAATGATGATATTATTCTTTTCATTGATGAGTTACATACAATTGTTGGAGCAGGAGGAGCTACGGGTTCTTTAGACGCTTCTAACATGTTCAAACCTGCTTTGGCGCGTGGTGAATTACAATGTATTGGAGCAACAACGTTGGACGAATATCGTCAATATATTGAAAAAGATGGTGCATTAGTTCGTCGTTTTCAAAATGTGATGGTTGAACCAACAACTCCAGAAGAAACATTACAGATTTTACATAATATCAAAGATAAGTATGAAGCGCATCATAATGTAAATTATACAGATGAAGCGTTGCAAGCTTGTGTAAATTTGACAACACGTTATATTACAGATCGTTTCTTGCCAGATAAAGCGATTGATGCTTTAGATGAAGCGGGTTCTCGCGTGCATATCAAGAATATAAAAGTTCCTCAAGAAATTTTAGATCTTGAAGCAAAATTAGAAGAAGTTCGCGAAGAGAAAACGAAAGTTGTAAAATCTCAAAAATACGAAGAAGCTGCTCGTTTACGTGATTCAGAGAAACAAATAGAAAGTGATTTGAAACGTGAGCAAGCAAAATGGGTACAAGAATCGAAAGAGAATCGTGAAACAGTTACAGAAGAAAATGTAGCGGAAGTTGTTTCGTTGATGTCTGGCGTTCCTGTACATCGTGTAGCTGAAAAAGAATTGAAAAAATTGGCTCAGATGAATGAGTTAATGAAAGGAAAAGTAATTGGTCAAGATGAAGCGGTAACGAAAGTTGTGAAAGCAATTCAACGTAATCGTGCAGGTTTGAAAGATCCGAACAAACCAATTGGTTCATTCATTTTCTTAGGAACTACGGGTGTTGGTAAAACACAATTAGCGAAAGTTTTGGCGAAAGAAATCTTTGATTCTAACGATGCATTAATTCGTATCGATATGTCAGAATACATGGAGAAATTTGCCGTTTCTCGCTTAGTTGGAGCACCTCCGGGCTACGTTGGTTACGAAGAAGGTGGACAATTGACTGAAGCAGTTCGTCGTAAACCATATGCGGTAATTTTGTTAGATGAGATTGAGAAAGCGCATCCAGATGTATTCAATATTTTATTACAAATTTTGGATGATGGTCATGTAACTGATAGTTTAGGTCGTAAAGTTGATTTCCGTAATACGATTATCATTTTAACGTCTAACATTGGTACAAGACAATTGAAAGAGTTTGGAGATGGTGTCGGATTTGGAACTTCATCTAAGAAAGATTCTGCCGATGAACGCGCAAAATCAACAATTGAAACAGCTTTAAAACGTGCTTTCGCGCCAGAATTTTTGAATCGTATTGATGATATTATCTTCTTTAATTCATTAACAAAAGAAGATATCATGAAAATTATCGATATTGAATTGGCAAGTTTAATAGAGCGTTTAATAGCTTTGAATTATCATATTGAATTAACAGAGGAAGCGAAGAATTTTATCGCAGACAAAGGATTTGATAAAGATTATGGAGCTCGTCCGTTGAAACGTGCTATTCAGAAATACATCGAAGATCCAATGGCAGAAGAAATCATCAACGCTGTAATTAGTGAAGGAGATGAATTAATCCTTGACTTAAATGAAGCAAAAGATGGCGTTAAAATTTCTGTAAAAGGAAAAACGAAAGAAGAAAAATCAGAATAATTTCTAAGTTTCTATAATAGAAAGGCTTGAACAAAAATGTTCAAGCCTTTTTTATTTCGGTAACTTTTGCCGTACATTTGCGCTCAGCAAGCCACTTTGTCGCTTCATGTATGTGAAGAGGAAAGTCCGGGCTCCAAAGAGTAAGCATAGCGGGTAACGCCCGTCCGTCGAGAGGCGAGGACAAGTGCAACAGAAAGTATGTACAGTTCGGCTGTAGTGAAACCAGGTAAACTCTATGCGGAGCAATGCCATGTATACCAGCAGTTAAGAGCTACTCGTTCGTTGCTGGGGGGTAGGCAGATTGATATTTTAGGTAACTAAAATACTAGATAAATGACAAAGCATCTTGATTTATTAAGGTGACAGAACCCGGCTTATCGGCTTGCTTTTTTCTATTTTTTGAAGTAAAGACTAAATAATTCTGATGTATTAGAACAATCGTTTTTCTTCAAAATATTTCTTCGATGCGTGTCAATAGTATGTTTACTTAAGCCAATTGCATCAGCAATATCCTGACTTGTGTAGCCTTTGATCAGAAATTCGATAATCTCCGTTTCTTTTTTTGTAAGTTGTAAAGATGAATTTGTTTTTGAATTAAGAAGATTGTTCAATCCATCTTTGATGTTGTAAATATGCATAATAGGCTTTCCTCCAACCTTTATTTGTGTGATGTCAGTCGCTAAACAAAAAACTCGATTTGGTAAAAAATTTTTACTTAATTCGTAAAAGAAATGTTGCAAATGAATTTGATGAATTTCTCTTTTTTTATCTATCACACGAAAATCATAAGTGAATTTATAATTCATTCTTTCTTCAGGGACAATTTCCATACTAAAATTTGCAATTCGTTGCTGAATATCAATCACATGTTGCAAATCATCGGGATGTACCATTTGAACACATAGTTCAGCTGTATATTCGTCAGGAAGATAACCCAAAATATCTTCGCATTGAGGAGAAACATATTCGAATGTTGCAGAATTAGGATTGATGAAATACATAAAAGATTCACCAAGTGCAAGACTTCTTAAAGTTTGTAAATAATCATTAATTGATTGAAAACTCTCATTTTTTTCGTTTAAGGTTCTACGATCTGTATTTTCACTCCATAGTTTTTTTACAATACTTGCATATTCAGTAATAGATTTTTGATTTGCTTTTTTCATATGCTTACAAGTAAAAGTTAATAAAATACCATTAAATGAGTATTTTTTAAGTTAGTAATATAAACTAATTTTGCAAAATATATATAGGATTAAAGCAGTTTTGCTTTTTTCAACCAACCTATTTTATATTTAACCTATAAAAAAAGGAGCTAAATTTTTTAGCTCCTTTTTAATATTATGATGGAATTAAAGTAAAGATTTTACTTTCTCGATTACAGCAGTAGAATCGATTCCATATTTTTTCATTAAATCTGAAGGTGTTCCAGATTCACCGAATTTATCATTAACCGCAACAAAAGCTTGTTTTGTTGGTAATTTTTGAGCTAAAACTCTTGCAACAGATTCACCTAAACCACCTAAAATATTATGTTCTTCAGCTGTTACAATTTTTCCTGTTTTCTTTACAGAGTTTAAGATAATTTCTTCATCTAATGGTTTGATTGTATGAATATTGATCACCTCACAAGAAATTCCTTCTTTTTCTAACTCAGCAGCAGCAACCAAAGATTCCCAAACTAAGTGACCTGTCGCAACAATTGTTACATCAGAACCTTCGTTCATTAAGATACCTTTACCAATTTCAAATTTTTGGTCAGCTGGTGTGAAAACTGGAACAGCAGGACGTCCGAAACGTAAGTAAACAGGACCTTCATATTCAGCTACTGCAATTGTAGCCGCTTTAGTTTGATTGTAATCACAAGGATTGATAACCACCATTCCTGGTAACATTTTCATCAAACCAATATCTTCTAATGTTTGGTGAGTTGCACCATCTTCTCCTAATGTTAAACCAGCGTGCGATGCAGCGATTTTTACATTTTTGTTAGAGTAAGCGATAGATTGACGAATTTGATCGTACACACGAGCTGTAGAAAACTCAGCGAAAGTTCCTGTGAAAGGAATTTTACCTCCAATTGTCAAACCTGCAGCAATTCCCATCATGTTTGCTTCAGCAATACCAATTTGGAAAAAACGCTCTGGGTTTTCTTTGATAAATTGATCCATTTTCAATGAACCAATCAAGTCAGCACACAATGCAACAACGTTAGGATTTGTTCTTCCTAACTCTGTCAATCCGTCTCCGAATCCACTACGTGTATCTTTTTTTTCTGTGTATGTTAAGTCTATCATTGTTTTTGTTTTTTGTATTCGTTTTTGTATTTTTCTACTTCTGTTTTTTCATCAAATTGATAAATAAAATCATTTGGCGAAACATTAATTTCTTCTTCCTCTTCGGCGCTCTTTTTTATCCAATTTTCTAAGATTTCAACATTTTCTAACACAATATTATGTCCAACTCGATAAATCAAGCCTTTCAAATTTAGTTCAGAATTGATAAATGGAACGGTGTTGATGTTAGAATTTGTATCGATGCAAATTTCTGTACCATTGTCGTTGTCATTATCTTTTCTGAAAATGTTATACACTTCACATTGTTTATTTAGAATCGTTTCTTTTTGACCAGTTCTATTCGCAACATAACTATTTCCGATTGCGGAATTTGTTAAACTTGGATTATTAGTCGCTAAAAAAGAATTTCCTAATAAATCTTTTGTGCCTTCGAAATCAATTTTAAAAACCTTCGGATTTTCTTCTTCGCTGTATACAGAATACATATTGTCGTTTACTTTTAATGAAGCGAAGTTTCCCATCGGTGTTCGCGTAATCATCAAATGTGCTTTGTAATCTTTGGTTGATAAAATGTCCAAAAAATCTGAATAGAAATCACTTTTGATACGATATTGAATAACGTTTTCGAATTTATACGATTGCATTTGAGCAAAAGTTAAACTTGTAAAAAGCGTTAATATTAAACTGATTGGTTTTTTCATTATCGATGTATTTTGATCAATATTAATCCAAAGAATTCAAGAAAGTAGTTAACTTATCCTTGTCTTCTTTTTTCAGTTTATCATATTTATTATTGATTTCTAAAATACTTTTTCTCATCGCATCAATTGTTCCCGAAAGAGCAACACTTCCACTTTGATAAATGTATAAATCGCACACTTGTCCTGCGTAATTGTAAACCAAATTTCCTAAATCTTTATCAGTAAAAGTCGGAATTTTAGCTTTCAAGTTTTTGCAATGTTCTGGTGCAACTTTCATGAAATCTTGAACGTCTGGATTGTCGATTGCCAAATCGATTTTGCTAATATCTGTCGTTTTGTAAGTAGAAGTATACGGGTCATAATAATCTGCAAGATCATAAGGCATAGCAGCAACAGAATCTACTGCTACAGCCGCTTCATCATAATCTGTTGAAACTTCTGTTAATTTAAACTTTTTAGCATCATCGAAATACGTTTTGAAAAGGTTATTTAATTCTTTTACTTCGCTTTTGTTTGCTAATTTATTCTTTTTGAATTGTTTTACCAATTGATTTGTAGAACCTTGAGCAGCTGCCAAAGCTTTAGAACGCTCGATATCAGGATTTCCATCATAATCGCTATCATTATAAATCAAACTATAATTTAATGAAGCAACAGTCCCAAAAAGACTATTTACGTTATCACTTTCTGATGTTTGATAATTGTAATAATTAACAATAGGATCCTCGTAACGATTGTCTGGTGAATAAGCCGCTTCCGCTGCATAAGCTGTATCTACAGACGACATCATGTTCTCGTATTCTTGTTTCTTTTTTGCCAATTCGTTAGTAAAACTTTCGATTTCTTTTTTCTCATCAAAAGTTACTTTTACGTTAGAATTTGCAATATTTTGAATTGTTAATCCATTAAAATCTCCTGCGTCATATCGTATCAAAAGACCTTTCAGTTTTGTTTGAGGAAACATAATCGCAACGTTATTAATTGCATTTTTTTCATCAACACATAATGTAGAAGATTTTGTTTCGAAATCTGTTTTAGATGTTAATTCGTATTCATTACACTTGTATCCATTGATCGTTGTAGATGAATTTAGATTTTTAACTGAAATAAATTTCTCGAACAAATTATCCGAATAAGGTTTTAAACTATCATCCGACATGCCTTCATAATAATAAGGTGCTTTTATCGATAATTGATTTTCTAATGAATTGGCATAGACTTCGAAAAACTTGCTGTTGTTGATAAAGAAAGCATCTTTACTGAAGCTTCCTGAAGTGTAAGGACCTCCTTCCGAAGTTCCTAAAACAGCGTCTTTAGAAATATAGGTTACAAAAGATAAATCTTTTTGACCATCCAAATAAGTTTGATATTCTTCTGGTAAATTGATTTTGTACGATACTTTTTTGTCAAAAGAATATGTTTTTTCCTGCCCAAAGGCTGTCAAAGAACAAAGCGTAAGTATAGAATAAAATAACGTTTTCATAGTATTGTGGTTGTATTCAAATTATTAATAATCTGTCAATTCAGTTTCAGGATTTTGCTCTAATGCAAATGCTAATTGCTCATCGTTAGGCGCTTTTCCGTGCCAAGAGTGGCTTCCCATCATATAATCAACTCCATTACCCATTTCTGTGTGTAATAAAATTGAAACTGGTTTTCCGTTTCCTGTTAATGTTTTAGCTTCTTCTAAAATAGCAATTACTTTTTCTAAGTCATTTCCATTTTTTTCTTCTAAAACAATCCATCCAAAAGCTTCTAATTTAGCTTTCAAATCTCCTAAAGGTAAAACGTGGTCTGTGTCACCATCAATTTGACGACCATTGTAGTCAATCGTTGCAATTACATTATCTACTTTTTTACCAGCAGCATACATAAAAGCTTCCCAAACTTGACCTTCTTGTAATTCACCATCACCGTGTAATGTGTAAACTAATTTATCGTCGTTGTTTAATTTTTTTGCTTGCGCAGCACCTAAAGCAACAGATAAGCCTTGTCCTAAAGAACCAGAAGCGATACGAATTCCAGGTAAACCTTCGTGTGTTGTTGGGTGACCTTGTAAACGAGAATCTAATTTTCTGAATGTAGCTAATTCGCTTACTGGGAAAAATCCTGAACGAGCTAATGTGCTGTAGAAAACTGGTGAAATGTGACCGTTTGATAAGAAGAATAAATCTTCTCCTTTTCCGTCCATAGAGAAGTCTGTAGAGTAAGTCATGATTTTACCGTATAATGCAGCAAAATATTCTGCACAACCTAATGATCCACCTGGGTGTCCACTATTTACGGCATGTACCATTCTCAAAATATCTCTCCTTGTTTGTTGTACTTGTGTTTGAAGTTCTTGAAGTGTCATTGTTTGTTTATAAAAATTTGAACAAAAATAATCCTTTTTTGTAGGGCAAAAAAATCGTAGAACATAAATCACTACAATTGGGGAGGAGATTTTATGCGATTTTTAAAACAATAAAAAAGACGAAGCTAAACTTCGTCTTTTTTATTTATTCTTCTTCCGAATGCCATTCGCCACGGTGAGGGATCAAAGCGTCACGAACTTGTATCATTTCAGATTCTACCACCACCAAATAAGCAACTGCATATTCTGGTTCAACCTCTACAAATTCAGAAAATGTACTTTGTAACTTTTCTTTTTCTGCGTATTGTTTCAGGTGAACTGCATGATGTTTTGCAGTTGGTATAGCATCGGGACCATAAAAATCCCAGATTAATTTTAATTTCTTTTCCATAATTATATTTTATCAAAAGAAGTTTTAATTCCTTTTATTAAAGCAGAACTAAATCCTTGATGTTCCATTTCATTTAATCCAGCAATCGTACAACCTTTTGGTGTCGTCACTTTATCAATTTCTTGTTCTGGATGCAAACCGTTTTCTATTAATAATTCAGCAGCTCCTTTTACAGTTTGTGTCACAATTTTTGTAGCAGTTTGTGTGTCAAATCCAATTTCGATTCCACCTTGAATCATTGCTCTTATAAATCGTAAAACATAAGCAATTCCGCAAGCGCCAATTACAGTCGCTGCATTCATCAACTCCTCATTTATAACAACTGTTTCGCCAATTGGATTGAAAATCGTTTTGATTTCATTTAAAATGTTTTCATCTTTCGAATTTCCACAAATACATGTAATCGATTCTTCCACAGAAGCAGCTGTATTAGGCATTGCACGAAAAATTGACATACCTTGTGATAAAATATTTTGATACGTTTGCAATGAAATTCCTGTTGCAACTGAAATTAATATTTTATTGGTCGTAAAATCGTCTTTTAATTGCGTCAAAACTTCTTCCACTTTGTACGGTTTTACACACAACAGAATATAATCAGCTTCTTTTACAGCAAAATGATTATCATTTGTAATCGTTACACCAAGCTTTTTAAGATGTTCAATTTGATTCAAATTATTTCTTGTAGCGATAATTTGATTTGGATCGAATGCTTTATTCTTAATTAAACCCTCTGTTATAGAAATTCCTAAATTTCCTGCTCCAATAATGGCGATTTTTTTCATAGTTGTAGAGTGTTAATTGTTCTGATTATGAATGAATAATTGTTTCTTTTTGACGATTAGAACTTACCAACCATAGACCGATAAAAGTTAATAAACCATTCAGAATGATTAATTCAACACCAATTTTGTAATCGGTAAAATTGATCACTAATTCGTTGATGATATAGGTAAAAATAGGCGCTAAAATCGCAACTGTAATAATTGAATATTTTTTGTAAATGTTACGTTTCGTTAAAATTCCGAAAGCAAATAATCCTAATAACGGTCCGTATGTATAACCTGCAATTTCCATCACAAGATAAACAATTGATTTGTTGTTAATCATTTTGAAAACCATAATCAAGATAAAGAAAACTACCGTGAAAATTAAGTGAACACGAATACGAATCTTTTTCTTTTCTTTTTCTGACTTTTCTTTGTCCTCGTTGATGTTTAATAAATCGACACAATATGAACTTGTAACGGCTGTTAAAGCTCCGTCAGCAGAAGGAAATAAAGCAGAAATTAATCCGATAATAAAAATCACAGAAATAATCATTGGGAAATGATGTCCTAAAAGCGAAAGCGCAGGAAACATATCATCACCCATAATATTTTGTCCGCCTTGTTCCATAAAGAAACCATCAGCAGTATAAAAACCACCTTCGCTCATTGCATATAAATAAAGCAATCCACCCAAAAA
The DNA here is from genome assembly GCF_002453775.1 of Empedobacter sp. UBA6745. Classification (NCBI taxonomy): domain Bacteria; kingdom Pseudomonadati; phylum Bacteroidota; class Flavobacteriia; order Flavobacteriales; family Weeksellaceae; genus Empedobacter; species Empedobacter sp. UBA6745. Next base: position 218,151 of record NZ_DKHL01000001.1, on the reverse strand, counting down.
TAGGAACGCTAAATTCACAATCAATAATGTTCCAGCGAACGTCAACATATTCTTTTTCGAGTTTTGAAGATTATCAACCGAAATATTTTTTTGCATCATTTCTTGGTCAAGACCAGTCATTGCAATTGTGATAAACATTCCGCCCAAAATAGTTTTTAAGAAATACGTTTTCGAATTTGGATCAAAGTTAATGAAATGTGTATAATTCTTTGCTTGCATCATATCGTAAGCTTCACCAACAGATAAATTAAGATGCGAAAGGATGAACCAAATACAAGCAATCAAACTAATGATCATAAACGATGTTTGCAAGGTATCTGTTACTACAATTGTTTTTACTCCACCTTCGAACGTGTACAATAATATCATCAATAATAACACAAATGTTGTTACCCAAAATGGTACGCCTAAATTGTCTAATAAAAATATTTGTAACACATTTACAACTAAATATAAACGTGCTGTTGCGCCAATTCCACGTGAAATAATAAAGAAAACCGATCCCATTTTATGTGCTTCAACATTGAAACGCTTTCCTAAATAGGTGTAAATCGAGGTCAGATTCATTCGGTAATAGAGCGGAAGTAATACGCCCGCGACGATAAAATAACCAAGAAAAAATCCGATTACCATCATATAATATTCGAATCCTCCGTAAATATATTCGGAACCAGTTAATTTTCCGACCGTTCCTGGAACCGAAATAAAAGTAACGCCACTAAGACTTGTCCCAATCATTCCGAAAGCCACTAACCACCATTTACTTTTTTTGTTTCCGTTAAAAAAAGATTGATTGTCAGAATTTCGACTGGTGAAGTAAGAGATCACTAAAAGTCCTACAAAGTATACGATAACACAAAGTAGTAAAATTGTTGAGTTCATAATTTATTTAGTAAATAAGCCCAAATTTAATATTTTTGAGTGAATGATGATAGATTAATTTTCCGAAGATAAAATTGTAAATTTGTTGTCTATAATTTTTTGAACGAATGAATTACCCAAGCAAGGTTTTAGAGCGAGCTGTAGAAGAGATGTCAAATTTGCCAGGAATAGGAAAGAGAACAGCTTTGCGACTTGTTTTACATATGTTAAATCGTCCCAAATCTCAAACGACAGCTTTGTCCGAAGCGCTTTCTCATTTGGTAAATGATGTTAAATATTGTCAACATTGTCATACAATTTCTGATGATGAGGTTTGTGATATTTGCAATAATCCATTGCGAGAAGAAACGATAATTTGTGTAGTGGAAGATGTGCGTGATGTGATGGCGATTGAAAATACAGGACAATTTAAAGGACAATATCACGTTTTAGGAGGAAAGATTTCTCCAATGGAAGGTATTGGACCTGGTCAATTGAATATTCAAACGTTGGTTAATCGTGTTCAAAATGAAAATGTGAAGGAAATAATTTTTGCTTTAAGTTCGACAATGGAAGGAGATACAACAGTTTTCTATTTGTACCGACAATTAAAGAATGCCGAAATTATTTTTTCTACTATTGCGCGAGGTCTTGGTGTAGGAGATGAATTAGAATATGCGGACGAAGCGACGTTGGTTCGTTCTATACAACATCGAATCCCGTATTCCGAAAATAAATTTTAAAATGAAATTATCGATAATTATTGTTAGTTATAATGCACCAAAACATTTAGAGCTTTGTCTTGATTCGTGTCAGGAGGCTTTAAAAAATGTAGATGGCGAAATAATTGTAATTGATAATAATTCATCGGAAATTGATTTTACATTCCTAAAAAAAACTTTTCCTACTGTAAACTTTTTACTTCAAAAAGAGAATCTTGGTTTTGCAAAAGCGAATAATATTGGGGTTGAGAATGCTTTGGGAGAATATATCCTAATTCTTAATCCAGATACAATTATTCCAGAGAATTTATTCGAATCTTTGATTGAATTTCATCAGTCAAAAGAAAAAATAGGTTTTGTGGGAGTACGAATGGTAGATACAAACGGAAATTTTCATCCAGAATCTAAACGAAATATTCCGACAGCTAAAAATTCATTTTCTAAGTTGTATAGTCGATTTAATCATTCAAAGAAAAATAATTATTACAAATTAGAAGTTGATGAATTTGAAATTGCTCCTTGTGAAATTTTAGTAGGCGCTTTTATGTTTACCACGAAGAAAATCTATCAGGAAATTGGAGGATTTGATCCACGTTATTTTATGTATGGAGAAGATATAGATTTGTCTTTTAGTACAGAATTAGTGGGTTATAGAAATTATTATAAAGGAGATATAACGGTTTTACATTACAAAGGAGAAAGTACGAAAAAGGATAAAAAATATTATAAACATTTTTTTGAAGCAATGATGATTTTCTTGGCGAAATATTATCAAAAAAATTGGTTGCATTATCAATTTTTACGTTCGGGAATTTTGATTAAATATTTAATTCAATTATTTAAATTTTCTTTACATTCATCTAATAACATTTCTAAAATAGAAGTAAATGCAGAAGATTTATTTTGGATAAATAAGAAATCAGATTTCAAATCTTTATCAAATAATCATATTGCAATTGATACAAGTTTGTTTACTTATCAAGAGATTTTATCAATCATTTCTGAAAATAACTCTTCTTTACGTTCATTTTATATTCGTCCTAAAAATAAAAATTATGTAATAGGCGATGATAAACAGATTATAAATCTATAAAAACAAAAAAAGCTGAATCTTAATGACCAGCTTTTACAGTATCTTTTTTCTCAATTTTCGGAGTTTCTGCCGTTTTTGTAGAATCTTTCACTTCTTCGTGTTTTTCTTCAACAGCTTCCTCATGTTTTCCGTGACCTTCGTGAGCAGCTTCAGATTTGTGGTGCATTTCTTCTGCAGTAGCTGGTTCGTGAACAACTGGAAGAACTCCGTGATTTACACTTGCTTTAGAGTTACAAGAAGTAGCGAATGCTGCAACAGCTACTAAAAGAATTAATTTTTTCATGTCTTACAAAATTTATTGTATGGATATATTATTATAATTGTTTTGACAAAATTAGTTAAAAACATTGAGTTCAACTAACTGATTTATTTCAATTGTGCAATTTTCTGAATTCCACCTTTTGTTTTATCTCCAACCTTTACATTGATCTCTGTATCAAGTGGTAAAAAGATATCAACACGCGATCCGAACTTGATAAAACCATATTCTTTACCGGCAACGGCGTCGTCATTCTCTTTACTATAACAAACAATTCTTCGCGCAACTGCACCTGCAATTTGTCTGAAAAGAACTTTTGTATGATCTGCATTTTCTACAACAACAGTTGTTCTTTCATTTAATTCTGATGATTTTGGATGAAACGCAACCAAAAATTTTCCTGGATGATATTTCGAATAAATTACTTTTCCATTCACCGGATAACGCGTTACATGTACATTAAGAGGTGTCATGAAGATTGATAATTGAATACATTTTTGATTCAAAAATTCGCTTTCAAATACTTCTTCTAATACAACAACTTTTCCATCAACTGGTGCGATTACGCAGTTTTCTGACGAATCTGATTCACGAATTGGATTTCTAAAAAACCAAACGATAAATCCGTAAAGTATCCATAATGGTAAGGCAAAATAAAAGCCATAAACAGGAAAAAAGTAATGTAATACTCCTGTAGCGATTGCAAATAAAATTAAGCAACCTATCAAAATTGCTGTTCCTTCTCTGTGAAGTTTCATAAAGTATATACTAGTAAATAATATAAATAAACAAATGGTACGACAAATATAAAACTATCTAATCGATCTAAAAAACCACCATGTCCTGGAATAAGGTTAGAGCTGTCTTTTACATTGAAAAATCGTTTTAATTTAGATTCTGTCAAATCTCCTAATGGACCTAATGCAGCAACGATTAAACCAATAATCATCCAATTTCCGTGCAAGTTTTCTCCAAAATATTTCTGAATTAAGAATCCAGCTAATAAAGTAAAAACTATTCCTCCAAAAAATCCTTCCCAGGTTTTTGCTCCCGAAATTTTAGGTGCTAATTTATGTTTTCCAATTAAGTTTCCTGTTAAATAGGCAAATGTATCACTACACCAAAGTAATAAGAAAACAAAAAATACTTCGTAATGCATCACTTTTTCGCCTAAATTATAATCAAAACTTGGTAAAGTTAAGGCTAAGGCAAATGGTGCGATAACGTATGTTAAGCCTAAAGTAGCTTTTCCAAAATCGTTCAATAATTCATTCGTTGATTTGAAAATAATATAAATACTAAAAACAAATAAAACTGGAATGATGAAGTACAAACTTCTTAAATGAAAATAGTAATGATTCGAAGTTTCGAAAGCTTCTAAAAATTCTTTACCATAATAGCCAAAAACAACTAAGGCAGCTAAAAGTGCTCCTAATTGATAAAGTTTATTGGTAAGATTAGTGATTTTAAAAAATTCGTACAAACAAAAAAGTCCAAAAACCATCATCAAAACAATCAAACCTTTTGGGTTTATCGTTGTCCCGAAAAATATAATAAGTGCGTAAATAAGTCCAGAGAAAGCTCTAATTGCTAAATTTTTCATAGCTAATCTTCAACCAATAACAAATAAATATTCTTCGCATTGTCTACGTTCGGAAATTTGTGCATATTTTTTCCACGAATCGAAGTTATTTTAGATGGAAGGTTGTCTTTTTTTAATGTTCGTAATTTCTGTAATGCCACGCTCACATTTTCCACTAATTGTGACGGGCGTGCATAGATAATAAAATTTGACGGAAAATCAGCAATATTTCTACCATAAGTTTGATGTGCCGATAACATAATACTTCCATCAAAAGCAATCAGAAATTCGCAACTAAGGAAACTAAGCGTATAACGAGAATCGCATGGATTTTCGACAAAAGGAATATCGACTGAATTAAGAATTTGTTGTAAGTGCGGATCAGGACAAATTAATTCGGTCACATTTTCGTAATTGACAATTTCTTTAAGGTTTATAGAAGCCTCTTGTATATTGTCACAAAATAGGAAATGTCCACCACCTACATTAAAGTTTGTAGCAAAGACTTCATCCATAGAAATCTTTTGGTCAGCATAATTTGGATGAAACAAATCAATGTGATTATCATCTGAATTCTCTGCTGATTTTTCAGTAGCTTTTTTAAGTAGGTTTTTAATTGCTTTCCACATGAAAACTCATGATTTTATATGAAATTAATCAATTACAGCCTAAAGGTAATAATTTTTAACAATATAATAAGAAGTAAAAAAAAAATCGTCCGATTTGGACGATTTTTTCTGTTATTTTGAATGAATTTGATTAAATATCATTTCCAGCTTCTGGTTGAATCACTTGTTCTGGACCAGCTTCTATAGCTTCTTCTTGTTTTTCTTCGATTTGATCCAATTCGCTTACAAATTTTCTTGGTCCGAAAATTTCTTCCAAATCTTCTCTAAAGATAACTTCTTTCTCAATTAATTTTTGAGCTAAAACATCTAATTGATCGCGATGTTCACGTAAAATATCTTTTGCTCTATCATATTGAGCTTCGATCATTGTTTTTACTTCTTTATCAATTACCTGAGCAGTTTGTTCTGAATAAGGCTTGCTGAAACCATATTCATTTTGTCCAGATGAATCGTAATAAGAAACATTACCAACTTCTTTGTTCAATCCGTAAATACTTACCATTGCAGAAGCTTGTTTTGTTACTTTTTCCAAATCACTTAATGCACCTGTCGAAATATTATTGAAAACAACTTCCTCAGCAGCACGACCACCCATTGTCATACACATTTCGTCTAACAATTGTTCTGTCGTTGTAATTTGTCTTTCTTCTGGCAAATACCAAGCGGCACCTAACGAACGTCCACGAGGAACGATAGTTACTTTTACCAATGGCGCAGCGTGTTCTGTTAACCAACCAATTGTCGCGTGACCAGCTTCGTGATAAGCGATACGTTTTTTCTCAGAAGGTTTAATCACTTTACTTTTTTTCTCTAATCCACCAATAATACGGTCAACAGCATCTAAAAAGTCTTGTTTTTCTACGACTTCTTTGTTTTTACGAGCAGCAACTAAAGCGGCTTCATTACAAACATTGAAAATATCTGCACCAGAGAAACCTGGCGTTTGTTTTGCTAAAAATTCGATTTCAACATCTTCACCTAATTTTAATGGACGTAAGTGAACCGCGAAGATTTCTTTACGCTCGTTTAATTCAGGTAAATCAACATGGATAATACGGTCAAAACGACCTGGACGCATCAATGCTTTATCCAATACATCAGCACGGTTTGTTGCAGCAATCACAATTACGTTAGATTCTGTTCCGAAACCATCCATTTCTGTTAATAATTGGTTTAATGTATTTTCGCGTTCGTCATTAGAACCTGTAAAGTTTGATTTTCCACGTGCGCGACCAATTGCATCAATCTCATCAATAAAGATAATTGAAGGAGATTTTTCTTTTGCATTTTTGAATAAGTCACGTACACGAGATGCACCAACTCCAACAAACATTTCTACGAAATCTGATCCTGATAATGAGAAGAAAGGAACTTTTGCTTCTCCAGCAACAGCTTTTGCTAATAAGGTTTTACCAGTACCCGGAGGTCCTACTAATAAGGCTCCTTTTGGGATACGTCCACCTAATTTTGTGAATTTTTCTGGGTGTTTCAAGAATTCAACGATTTCTTCAATTTCTTCTTTTGCACCTTCTAAACCTGCAACATCTTTGAAAGTTGTTTTGATATGATCATCACCTTCAAATAATTTCGCTTTCGATTTTCCGACAGAGAAAATTCCTCCGCCTCCTCCAGCAGATCCGCCTCCACCCATTCGTCTGAATAGTAAGAAGTAAATTAATCCGAAGAAAATTAATGAAATGAAAAGATTCATAAACAAACTTCCAAAACCATTTGAGATTTGTGTGTTAAGAACGGCAGTTTTATTCGGACTCTTTTCTACGTTAGCATAAAAATCTTTTTCAAAATTTCCTGCATCAGCAACATTGAAAATAAAGTTTGGAGCACCTGTAGCAAAAGGATTTAAAGTTTCGTTTGATTTTTTAAACTTTTTAAATTCTTCAGTATTGAGAGCTGCGTCCGTTAAATATACACTTACACGTCCTGATTCTTTTTCTAGATTGGCTTCTTTTACGTAACCTTTTTCTACATAAGAAAGGAAAGTCGTACGGTCTATGTTTTTAGTAGTTCCGCCGGCACCTCCAATATTATCAGAAAATAATAGAAAGGCAATCAGCAATAATCCAATAATGGCATATATCCATGTAGGATTAAACCCCGAAGGTTTAAAATTATTTTTTTTCAATTTTTTTTGGTTTCAGTTATGATTAATATTCCATTTCGATACGCGTCTCTACAGCATCACCCCAAAGACTTTCGATATCGTAATATTCTCTGTATTCTTTTTGGAAAATATGGACAATAACATTCGTGTAGTCCAACAAAACCCATTGATTATTTTGCGTTCCTTCTACATGAAAAGGTCTTTCTGACATTTCTGTTTTTACAGTTCTTTCAATCGAACCAGCTAAAGCACTAACTTGTGTATTCGAGTTTCCGGTACAAATAACGAAGTATTGACAAAATGCATTTTCAATTTCGCGTAAATCTAGAATTGTAATTTCTTCTCCTTTAACATTTGTAATTCCGTCAACAATGCTATCTAGCAAGTCTTTTGTATATTGAGTATCTATCATCTTTTATTTTGTAATTCGCAAATTTAGTGAATCCTTATTAAAGTTTAAACTTTTTAAAATAACTTTAACCACTCTATAAAAATAGTAAAAAAAATGTATTTAATTAGTTTTGATTCTTTGCCTAATACGAATGAGTTCTTGGTGGATTTGTCCAAAAAAGATGCCAATAGTTGGACTGTCATACATGCTAAAAATCAAACAAAAGGAAAAGGTTACGCAGGAAATGAGTGGAAAGTTGTCGCAGGAGAAAATTTAACCTTTAGTTTTTTGCTGAAAACGGATTATAGTTTTCAAGAATTAATTTATTTTAATGAATGGATTTCGAATGTTATTTGTCTATTTTTAAAACAATTTCATCCAAAATCCAACGTAAAATGGCCAAATGATATCATTTTAAATGATAAAAAGGTTTGCGGAATTTTAATCGAAAATCATCGTTCCAATGGAATTATGAATTCTGTAATTGGAATTGGAATTAATGTCAATCAAGCTGATTTTAATCACTTACCAAAAGCAACATCTATTCGAAAAGTAACTGACAAAGAATATGACATCGAGGAAATTTTGGCAGATTTAATGCATCATTTCGAAAATGAATATCCAATTTTAGAACAGAAAAATTTCGAACAAATTCATCAAACTTATTTAGATAATCTATTTAGAAAAGATGAAATCTCACATTTTAGATTGGATGGAGTAGAAGTAGACGGAATTATTAGAGATGTAAATGAAGCAGGAAATTTACTAATTGAAATCAATCAAGAATTGCGAGAATTTAAACACAAAGAAATCGAACTTCTTTTTTAATCCTATAGAAAAGGCTATTTTTGTTTTATGGAAGAATTTGTAGTTTTAGTTGATCAGGACGATCAAAAATTAGGATTGATGGAGAAGCAACAGGCTCATATAGCTGGTTTGTTGCATCGTGCATTTTCTGTTTTTGTATTTAATTCTAAAGGAGAATTGATGATTCAGCAACGAGCTGCGAGCAAATATCATTCGCCAACGTTGTGGACGAATACATGTTGTAGTCATCCGCGCGATAATGAAACTTACGAACAAGCGGCGCACAGACGTTTGGGAGAAGAAATGGGATTTGATTGTGAATTAGAATATAAATTTAATTTCATCTACAAAGCACATTTAGAAAATGATTTGATTGAGCATGAATTAGACCATGTTTTTATCGGAACATTTGATGATGAACCAAAGCTAAATCCTGATGAAGTGATGGCATATCGTTGGGTAGAATTGGATGATTTGAAAAAAGACATGGAAAAAAATCCTCAGAATTATACAGCTTGGTTCAAAATAATTTTTGAACATTACGTTTCGTATATCGAAGAATAAAAATTTATACAGATGAAAGTTACTGTCAACAGAAAAGCACATTTTAACGCTGCGCATCGATTGTTTAACAAGAATTGGAGTGATGAACAGAATTTTGAAGTTTTCGGGAAATGTTCTTATCCAAATTATCATGGACACAATTATGAAATTATTGTGGCGGTGAAAGGCGAAGTTGATCCAGAAACTGGTTTTGTGATGAATTTGGACGAATTACGAAAAATTATCGAAGTTGAAGTTGAGGATTATTTGGATCATAAAAATCTGAATGTTGATATTGAAGAATTTCAAAATGTCAATCCAACAGCCGAAAATATTGTGATTTTGATTTGGAATAAAATTAGAGCAAAATTAGCAACTGATTTAGAATTGAAAGTAACCTTATACGAAACTCCACGTAATTTTGTAGAATACGCAGGCGAATGAAATTAGGCGATCACATACCAACTTTTTCGTTGGAGGATAACAAAGGAAATTGGTTTAATTCGGACGAATTTTTGTACAAAAAATATTTTATTTTATTCTTTTATCCAATGGATTTTACGCCAATGTGTACAAAAGAGGTGTGTCAATTTCGTGATGTAAATGAAGATTTTAATGCTTTAGATGCTGTGATTGTTGGAATAAATGGACAATCAACATCTTCTCACGAAAAGTTTTATACAAAACATCAACTAAACTTTCCGTTACTTTCTGATAAAGGTGCAAAGTTGTCGAAATTGTTAGGAATTAAAAAGAAATTTGGATTAATCACACCACGAGAAACTTTTGTATTCAATAAACAAGGAAAATTAATCAAACACATTGTTTCAAATGTAGCCGAAACGCACATCGAAGAAGCAATGCAAGCAATAAAAAAAGACCAAGGAAATTAGTTTTCTTGGTCTTTTTGTTTGTATAACATTTTTCTTACAACAACACGATAAATAAAAAAGATAACTGTTCCAATTGCCGAATAAACCAACATTGTTTGCACATCGCTTTTATCGAACAAATATTTTAGTCCAAATAACGCAAAAAAGAAAATGATACTATAAATGATATTTTGTTTCATGTGGTAAAAGTAGGGATTAATCCCATTTCATATTAGTTTTTTTCATGTCATCTGTTGGTTCATCAATTTCTATTATATTAACTATAATCCAAATAGAATAATCACAATTTCTAAATATTTCATTTTCTTTCTGTTTTTCTTGGGTTATTACTTTTGCATTGTCTAAATCTTCTTCATCTAAAGTTAAATGTATTGTTGATGAATTATCAGTAAAATAATATGATTCATTTTTATCTTTTAAAACTTTACCATAATATACTTTTATGTCATCTTCTTCATTTGAATTTTCTAGGATTAGGCAGATAGATTTATTTAGTAGTTTTTTACGATTTCTCATTTATTAATTCATAATGCTTGTGATTTTCTAAAAAATTATTAACACTCCTCTCTCACAAACTGAATTGCCAAATTAAGTGCATTATTCGAAACAATTTTGATGAAATCTTCTCGATCTAAATAGGGATAAAAATATTTTTTATTCCATGTTGAATGACCATTTGTAATCGAAATCCAAACTGTTCCAACCTCTTTTCCATCTTCACCTTTATTTGGACCAGCGACACCAGTTGTAGAAATACTAATATCCGTTTTTAATTGATTTCGAACACCTTTTGCCATTTGTTCAGCAACTTGTTCCGAAACTACTGTAAATTCATCAATATCAGATTGATTCACATTTAGCAAATTTACTTTTACCGAAGTGTCGTATGAAACTATTGTTCCAAAATAATAAGCAGAACTTCCCGAAACAGAAGTGATCAAACTTGCTATATTTCCTCCAGTACAACTTTCGGCAGTCGAAATTGTCAATCCTTTTTCTTTTAAAATATCACCCAAAATTTGCTGCGCATTTCCTGAATTTTCAGAAACTAGAAATTCTCCTGCAATTAATTTGAATTGATTGATTTGATGCTGAATTTCATTTTGTAAAAATTCTTTATCTGTTCCAAACGCTGAAAATCGTAAATCAATAGAAGTTCGATTCGGTAAATACGCCAAATGAATAAATTCGGGCAAATTATTTTCCCAATCTTCTAACAAAATTGCTAAATCACTTTCAGGAATTCCACTTATCAAAATATCACGATGAACAATAGTTTCTGATTGAAATTGGTTTTGTAATCTTTGAATAATTTCATCGCGCATCAAACCTTTCATTTCAAAAGGAACACCTGGCAAATTGATGATGATTTTATCATTAATAGTAGTCCAAAGACATGGCGCCGTTCCGTATTTGTTCTGAATAAATGTAGATTTTTCTGGAATTAAAGCTTGATCTTGATTCAGACTATTTAATTCTTTTGTGTAACCTCTTGTTTGAAATAATTGAACAATATTCTCTAAAATTTTTGGTTCTTGAATTAATTCACAATCTAAAAATTGACACAAAGCTACTTTGGTTTTATCATCTTTTGTCGGTCCTAAACCTCCTGTAACAATTACAATATCTGATTTAGAAATTCCTCGTTCGAAAGCTTCAATAATATGATTCATTTCGTCTTGAACAGAAATAATTTCTTCCACTTCAATCCCAATCGTATTCAATTGTTTGGCGATAAATGCCGAATTTGTATCCACAATTTGTCCGATAAGAATTTCATCACCAATTGTGAGTAATGTCGCTTTAATTTTCATACACAAAAAAACTTGCTTAAAGTTAAGCAAGTTTGTTATGTATTCTTTTATTATTTTTCAACTCCTTGGTTAGCTGCTTCTCGTTGTATTTGATTTGAATCTTCGATCATTTTTAGAAATTCTGCTTGATAAACTTTTTTCAATTGATTATTGATTTTGAAAACTGGTGATTTTTTCAACTCTTTTTTCTTTACAGCAATCCAAGAAATCATCACTTCTACATCATCTTTGATGAATTTATAGTGTAATTCTAAAATTAGTCCTTTTGTTCCATAAAATTTATCTGGCGAATATTCATACGAAATTTGAGGCGCATACCAAGCAATTAAATCATAGTTTTTGTATTTCGTTATCGCTTCTTTTACACCAAAACCCAATATATTTTTAGTTTTTCTAGTTTCTACAAAATTCACTTTTTGCAAAGAATCATATATCACCATTTTATTACCTGTAAACATATCCGTTTCGTAGTAATATAAATTCTCTTTATAACTAAATATCGGATTACTCCCAATATCTGGTCGAATTCCCATCGACATTTGTGAAGGTTCTTGAGTATTATCAACTCTCAAAATATAAGAAGTTTGGCTTTTGGTTTCATTGTATTTGAAACTATAAAATTGTTTAGGAATTTTTTTCGCAGATTCTAAAAATTCTTCACGTTGTTTTTGATCTGGATAATATTGTTTCAAATTTTCTAAAGCTTTATCCGTAAAATGAATTTGAGGTTGTACCTCGCGTATTCAATTTCATAAAATTGAGCATTTGCAATACTAGAAATCAGAATAATTAGTGCGATTATTTTTTTCATATTAGTCCTTTTTTTCTATTCCTTGATTATTAGCTTCATTTCTTTTTTTATCAAGATCTTCCCAAATTATCTCTAATTCATCGCTCGAAATTCTATTTCCTTTTGTCGGAACAATAAATTTGAATTTAGTTTTTTCTTTGATGGAATTTGCTTTATAAACTACAAAATATTTCCCCATTTCATCTTCATAAAAAATTTCAAGATCAAGGACTAAACCCCCTGGACTTTTGAAATTAATAAGCATCAAATCTGTTTTCATTTCTGGAACAAACCAAGCTACAAATATTCTGTCATTAAAATTTGCTGTTGCTTTTTGTACTTTATATCCGAGAATATTTTTTGTTTCATTTGATAATTTCCAATCAAGATTATTTATTTTATCGTAAACAATATATTTTTTTCCATAAACATCTTGTTGCATCAACGTTTCTTGTTTTGCATGATTGAAATAAGTTGTTCCAAAATACATATATGGTGCACTTTTCTTGATAAAAACAATCTGTCCTTGCCCATTCTGAACTTTTGGTAATTCAATTGTATTTGCTTCATCTTTATTCAAAATAAATTTAAAATCTAAAGCAAGAGGATTTTCATTCTGATCAATATTTTGTTTTCTTACTTCAGGATCAGAAATCTCTTTATAAAAATCTAAACCTTTTTCATTGTATTTTACTTTAATCTGGGTTTCATATTCTACTTCATAAATCTGAGCATTTGCAAAACTTGAAAATAATATAATAAGTGTAATTAGTTTTTTCATATTTAGTTATTAAGATTTAAATATAACAAAAAAGAGACATAATAGCTTGTGTCTCTTTAAAATATGATGAAATAAATCTATTTATAAAATATGTTTCTCTGCGTGGTAAGAAGAACGAACTAATGGTCCAGATTCTACATGACGGAATCCTAATCCACGTGCGAAATCTTCGTATTTTTTGAATTGTTCTGGCGTGATAAACTCTTTCAAAGGTAAATGTTTTTTCGTTGGTTGTAAATATTGACCAATTGTAATGACATCTACATTTGCATCAGCAACTTCCTGAATTGTTTCAAAAACTTCGTCTTCAAACTCACCTAAACCAAGCATGATTCCAGTCTTTGTACGACGTTGACCTGCTTCTTTTGCATAACGTAGAACTTCTAACGAACGATCATATTTTGCCTGAATACGAACTTCTCGTGTTAAACGACGAACCGTTTCCATATTATGAGAAAGCACTTCTGGTGCAGCTTCTACAATACGATCGATGTGTTTTTCAATTCCTTGAAAATCTGGAATCAAAGTTTCCATCGTTGTTCCTGGGCTAATTCTACGAACAGCATGTATCGTTTCTGCCCAAATAATAGATCCCATATCTTTTAAATCGTCACGGTCAACAGACGTTAAAACCGCATGTTTTATTTGCATTAATTTGATAGAACGCGCTACTTTTTCAGGTTCTGCCCAATCCACTTGATCTGGACGACCAGTTTTTACGCCACAAAAACCACAAGAACGTGTACACACATTTCCCAAAATCATAAATGTTGCTGTTCCTTCACCCCAACATTCGCCCATATTAGGACAACTTCCACTTTGGCAAATTGTGTTCAATTTATATTTATCAACTAAACCTCTTAATTCACGATGTTTTTTCCCTGTAGGCAATTTTACACGCAACCATTCAGGTTTTTTTACTCTTCCATCTGGTAATAGCTCAACACTCATACATTACTTTTCTGATTGGCTAATTTACAATTTATTTTTCTAAAATAAATTCAATTGTTGCGATTCTAATTCCAACAAAAATTGTTTACGTTTCTTTCCGCCTGCATATCCAGTTAACGAACCATCTGAGCCAATTACGCGATGACAAGGTACTACAATTGCAATTTTATTCTTTCCATTCGCATTTGCAACTGCTCGTATCGCTAATAAATCTCCAACAGCTATCGATTGTTCTTTGTACGATCTTGTTTCTCCAAACGGAATTTTAATTAATTCGTTCCAAACTTTTTTCTGGAAATCTGTTCCAATCAAATCAAGTGGAATGGTAAATTCTTTTAAATTTCCTTTAAAATAATCGTTCAATTCATTTTCTAAACGATTCAAAATTTCATCATCTTTTTCTAAAATTTCACCTAAGTTTTCTATTTCTTTGAGTTGTTTTTCGGTCGATTTTCCATCAAAAAACTCTAACATACAAAGTCCTTTTTCCGACTTTATTGCAAGCATTTCTCCAAGAGGTGTTTGTATTTTTTTTGAGCGAAACATTTTATAAAATTTTAGTTGAAAGTTAGAAAAATATAGTCGTAATTTGGTATCAAATTTGTTGTTAAAAATATCATAAAATTAATTTATGAAAAAATCTATATTCGCGAGTATTTTCGCATCCTTCATTATATTCTCTTGCCAATCAAAAGGTGTTCAACAAGAACAAAAAAACAATAGTATTGATAATGCTATTCCTGCTATTGTAGCTATGGCAGAACATAATTCTAAAAACTCTTTGAATTGGGTAGGAAAATATGAAGGAATTTTACCTTGTGCCGATTGCGAAGGAATAAAATATATTGTTGAATTGAAAAAAGATGGTAACTTTTTTATTGAGCAAGAATATTTAGGAAAAGAAACAGTTTATCAAGACGAAGGATTTTATAAATGGGATGCTTCTGGAAATGTTTTACATTTAAATTCTAATGTAAATCCATTAGTGTTGAAAGTTGAAGAAAATAGATTGAAAGTTTTGGATCAACAAGGAAAAGAAATTACAGGAAATTTGAAAGATAAATACATCTTGAAAAAGACTAAATAATAAAAAATAAAAGGCAATCTCGATTACGGATTGCCTTCTATTTTTGAAATTATTTTAGTTCAATAAATGATCTTTTGTTAATTTTTCAAAAACTTTAATTACACCAATTACTTGAATTTCTTCTTGTAAATATTCTTCAAAAGTAAAATAGTTGTAAGCTTCAATTTCATTTGTTGGTTTTATTTCTTCGTTCAAATCGTACAAAAAACAATCTTGTTCCATCATAAGATCCTGTTCTCCATATGCTTCAGCTGTAATATGACAATAAAAATTGAGCTCTTCTCTTACCAAATCCAAACTCAATTCTTCTTTTATTTCTCTTACCAAAGCTGTTTCAGAATTTTCACCTTTATCAATTTTTCCACCTGGTAAATACCACGCTTTTTTATTTTTGCTAAATGTCAAAAGCAGTTTATTATTTTTAATAACTAATAAACCCGCTGTTGGTAATTGAATCATCTTTTATTTTTCTAAACTTTTTTGCCATTCCCAGGCAGTACGCATACTTTCTGATAATTTTGTTTCAGGTTTCCAACCCAATTCTTTTTCTGCTAAAGAGTTATTTGCATAAGCTTCGATAATATCTCCTGCGCGACGCTCTTTGATTTCGTATTTCAATTTCAAATCATTGGCATCTTCAAATGCGTGAACAACTTCTAAAACCGTAGATCCTGTTCCCGTTCCAAGATTAAAGAATTCTAGCTTTGCTTTATTTTTATTTTCGATCAAACGAGTTACCGCTTTTACGTGTGCATCAGCCAAATCATTTACATTAATATAATCACGAATTGCCGTTCCGTCACGCGTTGGATAATCATCTCCCCAAACCGATAATGCTTCTCTGATTCCAGCTGCAGTTTGTGTAACATAAGGAATTAGATTATTTGGAATTCCTTTTGGTAATTCTCCAATTTTAGCAGTTGGATGCGCACCTACTGGATTGAAATAACGTAAACAAATCACATTTTTATCAAAGGCTGCTGAGAAATCTTCTAAAATTTCCTCTCCCATTTGTTTCGTTTTTCCATAAGGAGATTCAGGTTTTTTCAGTGGAGTTTGCTCATCAATAGGCATTTTATCCGCTTGTCCGTAAACTGTACAAGACGAACTGAAAATAATATTATTAGCATCAAAATCTTTCATTGCATCCAAAAGATTAATTAAACCTAAAAGATTATTTCGATAATACATCAACGGTTTTTCAACAGATTCTCCAACTGCTTTATGCGCTGCGAAGTTGATAATTCCATCTATTTTATTTGTTTTGAAAAATTCGTTTACTTTTTCTTGATCTTTTAAATCAATCTCGAAATAAGTTGGTTTTGTTCTAGTAATAGAAGTAATTTTATCCAACACGCTAATTTCTGTGTTCGATAAGTCGTCTATAATCACAACTTCATAACCTGCATTTTGTAAAGCTACAACTGTGTGCGAACCAATGTAACCCAAACCTCCAGTTACTAATATTTTACTCATTTTTAATATTTAGTTTTTATAGTGAAATCAAATTTAGGAAAATAAAAAAGCTTCTGAAACTAATCAGAAGCTTTTTCGTATTATTTTTAGGATAAATTATTTTCCAAAAAATTCGCGAACAGCAGAAGTGATGTAAGCCAATTGCTCCTCATCTAACTCTGTGTGCATTGGTAAAGACATTACTTCTTCTACCAATTTGTTTGTATTTGGAAAATCTGCATCATTATAATGCCCGTTATCATACGCTTTTTGTTTGCGTAATGGAACAGGATAATAAATCATCGCAGGAATTTCTTTTTCAGTCAAGAAAGCTTGTAATTCATTACGTTTACCATTTGTTACACGTAACGTATATTGATGGAATACGTGAGTTGTGTCTTCTCCTTTTACAGGCGTTAATAATGCATCAATATCTTTAAAAGCTTCTGTATAATAAGCCGCAGCTTTGTTACGAGCAGCGTTATAATCATTTAAGAAAGGTAATTTACGACGTAAAACTGCTGCTTGAACAGAATCCAAACGAGAGTTAACACCAACTTCATCGTGGTAGTAACGTTTGTACATTCCGTGATTTACAATTCCACGTAAACGATGTGCAATATCATCATCATTTGTAAAAATTGCTCCACCATCACCATAACAACCTAAGTTTTTTGAAGGAAAGAAAGATGTACAACCAATGTGACCAATTGTTCCAGCTTTTCGACCTTTGTAATCCGCTCCAATAGCTTGTGCAGTATCTTCTACAACATATAAGTTATGTTCTTTTGCAATTGCCATAATCTCGTCCATATTCGCACATTGACCAAATAAATGAACTGGAATAATTGCTTTTGTTTTTGGCGTGATTGCCGCTTTTAATTTTTCTGTATCAATTGTAAAAGTATCATAATCAACGTCAACTAATATTGAATTTAATTTCAATAAATCAACAACTTCTACTGTTGCAGCAAATGTAAAATCTGCCGTAATCACCTCGTCACCTGGCTCTAAACCTAGCGCCATCAAAGCAATTTGCAACGCATCAGTTCCGTTTCCACAAGGAATTACGTGTTTTACATTTAAGTAATCTTGCAATTCAGTTTCGAATTGTTTTACTTCTGGTCCATTAATAAAAGCAGCCGAATCCAAAACATTCAAAATTGCTGCATCAACGTCTCCTTTTATTTTTTGATATTGACTTTGTAAGTCAACCATTTGTATTTTTTTCATAACTTAATGAATCTTTCAAAATCTACAACTTTAAAAAGTCGTTATTATTACAACAAATGTACAAAAAAAGCTCATTCTAAATTTTTAACTTTGCAACATTGTGCAAGGATTTTATAACACATCAATTAAGGCGTACGGAATGGCGCTAAAATTGGCTTCGAATTTTAATGAAAAGGCAAAACTTTGGGTAGATGGAAGAAAAAATTGGGAAGAAAAAATAGCTTCTAAAATTTCAGAAACCGATAAAGTTTTGTGGGTGCATTGTTCATCTTTAGGCGAATTTGAACAAGGTAGACCAGTGATCGAAGCGTTGAAAGAAAAATATCCAACACATAAAATTGCTGTTTCATTTTTCTCTCCTTCTGGTTATGAAATTAGAAAGAATTATCAAGGCGCAGATGTTATTTTTTATTTGCCTTTAGACACAAAATCGAATGCAGAAAAGTTGATAAAAGTACTTCATCCAGAGATTTTGATTTTAGTGAAATACGAATATTGGTTCAATTTGATTACAGAATTACATCAGCAAAACATTCCAACAATTGTGGTTTCGTCTATTTTTAGAGAAAGTCAAAACTTTTTCAAAAAACATGGAAAAAATTGGTTTGCGAAAAAATTAAGTTTGATAAATCATTTCTTTGTTCAAAATCAAAAGTCAAAAGATTTATTAGATTCTATTCAAATCACTCAAAATACAATTGCGGGCGATACGCGATTTGATCGTGTCAAACAGATCATTCATCAAGATAATCAATTGGATTTTATGAATGATTTTAAACAAAATTCGAAATTAATTGTGGTAGGAAGTTCTTGGCCAAAAGATGAAGAGTTATTTGTGAATTTAATCAATCAAAAATTAACTGATGATTGGAAAATTGTTTTTGCGCCACATAATTTGAATGATACTGAAATCAATTCGTTTCTAAGTAAAATCAATCAAAAAGCAGTTAAATTCTCTGATTTAGAAAAAACTTCGCAACAATACTTAATCGATTCGAAAATATTTATTCTCAACACAATTGGGATTTTATCAAAAGTCTATTTTTATGCAGATATTACCTATATTGGCGGAGGTTTTGGTGCAGGAATTCATAATACTTTAGAAGCGGTAACTTTCGGAAATCCTGTCGTTTTTGGACCTAAATACAAAAAATTTCAGGAAGCTGTGGATTTAATAGAAGTTGACGGAGGATTTTCTATTGCTAATCAAAATGAATTTGATACAATTATGAATCGTTTGATGAACGATGAAAATTTCCGAAAAGAAAGTGGAAAAAAAGCTAGAGATTTTGTTCAAAATTCACCAAATGCAACTAAAATTATTTTAGAATATTTAGATGATATTTGTAAATCTTAAAATTTTATCAATTTTTAACAAAAAAGGCACAGAAATTGTGAATCAAAAAAGCATTATTGATTTTTTTAAAGTGTAAATCAATCTTCTGTATGAATAAAACTTTACTTTTGAATTAAATATTATAACTCAGACTTAAGTAATAAAAAAAATGAAAAAACTAATCTTAGGAATAGCACTTTTTGGTGGATTAAGTGCAGCAAACGCGCAAATTGATTTAGGAGTAAAAGGAGGTCTTAACTTTCCAACTTTATCTGGTGATTCTAGAAAAATTTACTCTGATAGTCAAGGAAATGGTTTAGGGACTAAATTAAGAACAGACTTTTATGTTGGTGGTTATGCAAACTACAAAATAACGGATCAAATTAGTTTTCAACCAGAACTTCTGTATTCTAAACAAGGAGCTGGATTAAAAACAAATGACAATTCAAAAGCTAAATTTGTAACACATAATATTAATATTCCTTTAATGGGACGTTATGAAATTATGGATGGTTTAAATGTTGAGTTTGGTCCGCAATTAGGATTTTTAGTTTCTGCTAAAATGAAAACTGAAGAAGGAAAAACAGATACTAAAATAAAAGCTACAGACAATTTCAAAACATTTGATTTTGGTTTAAACTTCGGAGCTGCATACAAAATTACTGATGAATTAGAAATTAATGCTCGTTTTACAAAAGGATTATCAAACATTAATGATTATTATCCAACAGGAATTGATAATAACTTTAAATTGACAAATACTTACTTTAGCGTTGGTGTAGCATATAAATTAGCTGAAATGTAATTTATTTCGAATTTAAATATAGGAAGGAGCTTTTTTGCTCCTTTTTTTGTGCTTTATCGTTAAATAATTCTAAAAAAACTTTGTCATGTTAAATTAAATTCTATATTTGTAGTAGTGAAAATACAGTTGTAGATATGAAAGTTAAATTATCAAGAAGAGAAGAGGAAGTAATGGAAGTTATTTGGAGCGGAAAACAAGTTTTTGCAAAAGATATTATCGATTCTTACGACGATCCAAAACCAGCGAATACTACAATTTCTACCTTATTAAAAAGGATGCATGACAAAGGTTATATTGATTACGAGCAAATGGGAAACTCGCGTCGATACTATGCTTTGGTAAAAAAAGATGATTATTTTTCAAAAGAAGTAAAAGGAATGATTTCTAACTTCTTTAATAATTCGGCAACACAATTTGCTTCATTTTTTGCAAAATCGAACAATATGTCGGTCGAAGAATTAGAAAAATTACGTGACATAATTGACAATGAAATAGACCGTAAAAAGAAATAGCCTATGGTTGCGTTTTTTATAAAATTTATTCTTTGTTCCGGATTTTTATATTCCTTTTATAAACTTTTTTTGGAACGTGAAAGCATGTATAAAATCAATCGATTTTATCTGTTGTTTTCGTTGATATTTTCGTTAATCGCGCCTTTGTACAAAATTGATTTGCCTATCACAGCGACAGAAACAAATATTTCGCCCGAATTATTGGCTTTTCTAATGCAAAATCCTGAATTGTTGCAACAAGAAAAAGGAATCAATTTTGGTGATATTTTGAATGTTATTTACATTTTTGTTGGTGTAATATTTCTTGTAAGATTTATCTACAATTTGTACGAATTGATGTTCAAAATTAAGACTGAGGAAAAAATCAAAGATCAAGAAATTACATATATTCTTGATTTAGATTCGAATCAGCCGTATAGTTTTTGGAAATATATTTTTATTCCGAAAAAGCAACTAAAAAGTTTACATCAAAATTTAATTGATCACGAAAAAGCACATTGCATTCAGAAACATAGTTTGGACATTTTGTTAATTGAAATTTTTCAAATTCTTTTTTGGTTCAATCCGTTTATTTATTTCTATAAAAAATCAATCAAACTAAATCACGAGTTTTTGGCAGATGAATATGTATTGAAAAGAAACTCAGATTTAAAAACTTACCAACATCAAATTTTGGATTGTATTGCAACGCAAAATCCATCGATGATGGCGAGTAATTTCAATTTTATTCTAACCAAAAAACGCCTACTTATGATGACAAAAAATACATCAAAACGAAAAGTAAAAATTCTGTCTTTTGCTTCTTTGCCTTTTATATTGAGTGCTTTTGTACTTTTTAGTCAAAAATCGTTTGCGCAAGAAGTAGAGAAAAAAGCTCAAAAAGTGGAACAAGCGTTGGAAAAACCTGTTCAATCGCAAGCCCAAATTCTTCTTGGACAAGCAACTACTTTAAGAGATTCGCTTCTCAAAACTGATCAAGTCAAAACAGCTACACCAATAGAAAAAGTGATTACGAAAGATGAGTTAAAAACGATTTTGAAAAGTAATGCACAAAACAAAATTATCTTGAATGATGCTGGAGATATTATTCTGAATGATTCTATCAAAATAAAAGATATTGTCTTGAAAAAAGAGTTGACTCCAACGATTTTATATGGAACGGACGGAAAAATTTTGCAAAAAATTGATCCAAAAGATATCGAAAAAGTTTTTGTAAGAAAAAGCGGAGGTGAAGATTTTATTGAAGTTATCAAAAAAGATTCAAGTATCATCAAAATTTTCAATTCAGAAAAAGATATTCCGAATATCAATAAAAAAGTAAAAACAGCTAAAATGCCAACAGTAAAAAATAATATTACGTTGAAAAATGGTTATTCAATTTACACGGACAAAAACGGCGTTGAGCATAGAATTATTAGTTCAGAAATTGATAAGGTTTATATTACAAATAATAAAAATGGTGAATTTGATTTATCCAAATCTCCTAAAACAATTACAAGTTTAAAAGTTAATAATATAAATAGTGATGATGTGAATATTACGATTCTTCCAAAGAATGGATATTCAGTAGAATATAAATTTACGGAATCTAATGAATCATTATCTAAACAATTAGATAAAAAGCGAACAGAGTTGAAGCTTGATGAGCAAAATACTAAAAAGCAAATAAAAGAAATCGAAATACTACAAAAAGGAGAGCGTAAAAAGAATAAAAGTTAGTACCTTTTTTACATTATTGTTATATCTTTACTCAAACTTTAAAATTTTACTTATATGAAAAAATGTTTATTTTTTATTCCATTATTAGCTTTCGCTATTAATACAAATGCTCAAACTAAATTTGGAGCTAAAGCAGGTCTTAATGTATCAAATTTATCTGGAGATAACCAAAATGCTGATGCAAAAGTAGGTTTTCATGTTGGAGGTTATGCTAATATAAAATTTGCTGAGAAATTTGCGTTTCAACCTGAATTGTTATATTCAGCTCAAGGAGCTAAAGAGTCAGGACAAATTTATGTTAATCAAGAAATTGGAAATGTTAATGCAGACGTGAAATATAAATTAGATTATATTAATGTTCCATTAATGATCAAATTCTATCCAACTCAAAATTTTAATATTGAAGCTGGACCTCAAATTGGTTTCTTAGTTAATGCAAAAGCTAACGTTAAAACAACAGCTTTAGGACAAAAAATAGACACTGATCAAGACATGAAAGATTACTTAAAATCTACAGATTTTGGTTTAAACATTGGATTAGGATACGAATTTTCTAATGGTCTTAATGCAGGAGCTCGTTACAATTTTGGACTTTCAAATATCTCTGATGAAAACGGAGGAGATATAAAAAATTCTGTATTTTCAGTTGGTTTAGGATATTCATTCTAATCATTCTTTTATAACATATTCAAAAAAGGAAACTCGCACGAGTTTCCTTTTTTTGTACGTCATGTTTTGGCATTCTGATTTCTTATTTTTGAGAAGATTGTTTAACTTTCCTAAAAATTCAGAATTTGTTACAAGCAGGCGATTTCAAAATTTACAATGCTTCCGCTGGAGCAGGTAAAACTTACACTTTGGTAAAGGAATTTCTTTCGTTGTTATTGACGAATGAAAGCGATTATCATTTCGAACACATTTTAGCTATTACGTTTACGAATAAAGCGGCGGGTGAAATGAAGGAACGTATCATCGAAACTTTAGAAGAAATTGCAAAAAATCCTAACCCAAAAGAAGATCAATATATTCTCGAATTAGCTTCGGAACTGAATTTGAAGCCTGAAATCATTAAGACAAAAGCATACAATATTCTGATTGCAATTCTTCATAATTATTCTAAATTTTCGATTTCTACGATTGATAAATTTAATCTTCGATTGATGAAATCTTTTGCGCAAGATTTAGGTTTATCCATGAATTTTGATGTCGAAATGAATACAAATGAAATCATTAATGAATCCGTTGATTTGTTGTATTCAAAAATTGGTGAAGACGAAAAACTAACGCAAACAATGATCAAAATTGCGTTGGATAATATGGACGAAAATAAATCGTGGGATATTCGAAAAACGCTTTCTTCAGACACTTCGGACATTTCTAATGATCGCCATTTACAAGATTTAGAAAAATTAAAAAACATTTCGTTAGACGAATTTATTCGTTATCGAAAAGTCATTTTTGATGATATAAAAACTTTGAAAGATGGCTTGATTACAATTGGAAATGAGTTTTTCGAATTGCTTGCAAACAATGGAATTTCGGTAAATGAATTACCAGGAAAAAGTCGAGGAATTGCTGCTTTTTTCCAGAAATTAAAAAACTTTGATGGTTTTGGTTTGATTTTACCAACCGATGCGAATACAAAAGATATTTTGGAAGAAGGTTATCTTTCGAAAGTGAAAGATGCAACAGCAGAATCTATTTTTCCTCAAGTGAAAGATTTGTTCGAAAAAGCTGCGAACATCAATGATCACTTACTTTTGTTAACCTCAATTCAAAAAAATATATCCTCGATTTCATTGATTAATGAAGTTGAAAAATCATTGGATTCGATCAAAAAAGATTCAAATGTTTTATTGATTAATGAATTTAATACCATTATCAGTAAAAATCTGCAACAACAGCCAGCCAATTTTATTTACGAACGAATTGGTTCGCGCTACAATCATTATTTTATAGATGAATTTCAGGATACATCGACGTTACAATGGAATAATCTGAATCCGTTGGTCGAAAATGCACGCGCGCAATCTGACACAATTATGTTGGTTGGCGATGCAAAACAGTCTATTTATCGTTGGCGAGGTGGAAATCCTGCGCAAATGATTGATTTAATTGATCGAAAAGAGGAAGAAAATATTAAAGTTGAAGAATTAGAAAAAAACTGGCGAAGTCACGAAAATATTATTCAATTTAACAATGAATTGTATTCGTTTATCGCGCCGCAACTCAATTTGCCGAGTTTTCAATATTTGTACGAAATCGGAAATAAACAATTGACTAATCATCAAAAAAATGGTTTTGTCAAAATAAATTTCATTGAACAAGAAGGTCGTTCGAAAGATTTATTTAAAGAACAAAATTTAGAATTGGTTCTAAAAACAATTGAAGATTGTCGAGCAAATGGTTTTTCATTAAACGATATTGCGATTTTGGTTCGTAGTAATGCGCAAGGGATTTTGTTAGCGAAATATTTGACCGAAAATAATTTGGTTGTAATTTCTAATGAAGCTTTGTTGTTAAAGAATTCTTTCGAAATTCAGTTGATTGAATATTTATTCAAAATCACATCAAATCCACAAGACGAACAATCGAAAATTCGTTTTTTGATGGTGGCTTATGAATTAGAATTATTCAAAACGGATGATTTAACAATCACAGTTGAAAAAGCATTAAAAGGTGATTTACCAAAGTTTTTAAAATTAATCAAATCACTTGGAATTGATTTAGATTTTATTCAAGATCAAAACCTTTCGTTGTATGATTTTACAGAAAAAGCGATTCGAACTTTACATTTACAAGAACGTTCGCCCGCTTATATTTTAAGTTTTTTAGATGTTATTTTAGAATATTCATCAAAAAATGAATCTGATCTGAATTCATTTCTCGAGTTTTGGTCGACAATCAAAGATAAAGCGAGTATCAAAACGCCAAAAGGTGTCGATGCAATTCAGATTATGACGATTCATAAATCAAAAGGATTGGAATTTCCAGTTGTAATTTTGCCGTTTTTAGATTGGCAAAGTAAGAATTCTAAAATTTGGATTCCATTACAAAAAGATGAAGAAAATCCGTTTGAAACATTTTATGTTGGAATTAATAATGAATTAAAATCAATCAAAAATGAAGCGATAAAATCGAAGATTGACGAAGAAGAAAATTTGGTTCAATTGGATGAAATTAATACGCTTTATGTTGCAACAACGCGTGCAAAAGAGCAATTGTATATGATTGCGCAAAAACCAAAAGAGTCTTCGAAATCTAAAAATATTGCAAATTATTTACACGAATTTGTTTTCAGTAAAGGTTTTTCTGAAGATGAAGTTATTTTGAAAGGTTCTCCTGAACGAATTTCAATTCCAAAAATTATAGAAAATTCTTCGGCTGAATTAAAAATTTATTCTTCGGATTGGAATACGCGTTTAGTAATTAATACCAATTCGGAAAAAGCACAGGAAAAGTTGAAATTCACCGAATTTGGAAATACAGTTCATAACATTTTATCGCAAATTGTGACACAAAATGATTTACCAAAAATCATTGAAAGTGAAAAACAACGTGGTACAATTTCAGCCGAAAATGTAGAACATCTGCAAAAAACCTTGCAAAATTTATTACAAGATGCTAAATTAGTTCCATATTTTGCTAGAGGTTTAACGGTTTTGAATGAACGCGATTTTATTGATGAAAATGGACAAATTTTCAGAGCCGACCGTGTGGTAATTGATGAAGAAAATAATTGTTCGATTATCGATTATAAAACTGGTCAACCCGATTTAGATCATCATTTTCAAGTGAATAGATATGCCGATTTTTTTAGAAATTTAGGTTATAATATTCAGACCAAAATCTTGATTTATATTGATGATGAACAGCAAAAAATAAATGTTGTAGAGGTATTTTGATGAATGAAAATGTAAAATTAAAATTAGCGAGTTTACCCGAAACACCCGGTGTTTATCAGTATTATAACAAAAAAGGAGATTTGTTATACATTGGTAAAGCGAAAAACTTGAAGCGTCGCGTGAATTCGTATTTCAATAAACAACACGATTCGAAACGTTTGCGTGTTTTGGTGAGTAATATCGATAACATCGAAACCATCAACGTAAATTCTGAATATGACGCGTTGTTGTTGGAAAATAATTTGATTAAAGAGCATCAGCCACGATACAATATCCTGTTAAGAGATGACAAAACCTATCCTTGGATTTGCATCAAAAATGAACGATTTCCACGTATTTTTTCGACTCGAAATGCTATCAAAGATGGTTCGGAATACTTTGGACCATATTCTAACGGAAAAGCGATGAAAGTTTTGTTAGGTTTGATCAAAGAATTGTATCAACTAAGAACATGTTCGTATGATTTGAGTGAGAAAAATATCGAAAATCATAAATTCAAAGTTTGCTTGGAATACCATATTGGTAATTGTCTTGGGCCTTGTGAAGCTTATCAAACCGAGGAAGAATACAACGAGCAAATTTCGGCAATTCGTAATATCATCAAAGGAGAATTTAACGAACCAAAGCAATATTTGGTTAACCAAATGACAAAATATGCATCGGATTTGAAGTTTGAAAAAGCGCAAATGATTAAAGAAAAAATCGAAGCGTTACAGAATTATCAATCTCGTTCTACAATTGTTTCGCCTACGATTACCAATGTTGATGTTTTTTCGATTACGTCGGACGAAGAATATGCGTATGTCAATTTCATGAAAATTTATCACGGTGCAATTATACAGTCGCATACGGAGGAATGGAAAAAGAAATTGGACGAAACGGACGAAGATTTATTAGAACGCGCAATTATTGATTTCTCAGATCGATTTAATTTAACTTCGAAAGAAATTTATGTTCCATTCGAATTGAGTTTAGAAATTCCGTTCAGAAAAATTACAGTTCCAAAAATTGGAGATAAAAAACATATTGTCGATTTATCGTTAAAAAATACCCGAATTTATCGTTTAGAACAGCTTAAACAAACTAAAATCGTCGATCCTGATCGTCATACAAATCGTATCATGAATCAGATGAAAGTTGATTTGCGTTTACCCACAGAACCTCGACATATAGAAGGTTTTGATAACTCTAACATTCAAGGAACGAATCCTGTTTCGGCTTGTGTGGTGTTCAAAAATGGAAAACCAAGTAAGAAAGATTATCGCATTTTCAATGTAAAAACCGTAGAAGGACCAAATGATTTTGCAACAATGGAAGAGGTGATTGAAAGACGATATTCGAGAGTTTTGGCTGAAGGAGAATCTTTGCCTCAATTAATTTTGATTGATGGTGGAAAAGGACAATTAAGTTCGGCTCTAAAATCGATTAATCGTTTGGGTTTACGCGGAAAAGTTTCGGTGATTGGAATTGCGAAGCGTTTAGAAGAAATTTATTATCCAGATGATCCTTATCCGTTATATTTGGACAAAAATTCTGAAACCTTGAAAGTGCTTCAACATGTGCGAGATGAATCGCATCGATTTGGAATTACACGCCACCGAAATCGACGAAGCAAAAACGCTTATAATTCGGTTTTGGAAGAAATAGAAGGTATCGGTCCGCAAACAATTAAAGAATTATTAACAAAATTTAAATCGGTCGAACGAATAAAAAATGCATCTTTGTTAGAATTAACCGATTGTATAGGAAAATCTAAAGCAAAAAAAATAAAAGATTATTTTTCGAATGATGAAAAATCTACTAATTGACAGAGATTTAACGTCTCTTTTGAACAATCCAAAGCTACAAGCCACTTTGGCAATTGTTCCTATCACTTTATTTGTACTTGGCTTGTTAAGTTATTTTGGAATTTTTTATTCTATGTTTAGCACGCTCGATGCGCAGCTAGGACATTTAGGAAGTTCTAAATCGTTATTGAGTGCGTTATTAGGAAATCTTATCATTTTTATCTTTTTGGTATTGATGAGTTTTTTCACTGGCGTGATTTCTTTTGTATACTTTATTGTGCATGCTTTAAAGAATCCAAATTTGATAAAAAGTGATGATCGTTTGGTCTGGATTACGATTATTATTTTTGGAAATGGAATCGGAATTTTTGTCTATTGGCTGACTCAAATCAAGCGAAAAAAACCTCGTCCAATTATTGATTTATATACAGACGATATCTAAAAATATAAACTGCTTTACAATTTAGTAAAGCAGTTTTTTTTATGAATTATTTCAAAAATTTGTACCTTTTAACTACAAATCAAAACAACATGAAAATAGTAGAATTATTAGCAAAAGAATTGCAAAACGAGTATCAAATTACCAAAGAATTTATTGCTAGATTTCCTGAGGATAAAACGACATACAAACCTCATGAAAAAAGTATGGACATTACAATGTTGACAAATCATATTGTCGAAATATTTGCGTGGCCAGCTTTGATTTTAACAACTGATAAATTAGATTTTGCTACAGGAGATTACAAACCAACAAGTTTTACTTCTGTGCAAGATTTTCAAAAGAAATTAGACGATGATTATGAATCGGGTGAAAATGCATTAAAAAACGCAACAGACGAACAATTGAAAGATAATTGGAAAATTGTTGCTGGTGATACAGTCTTTGCAGATTTTACAAAATATGAAGCAATTCGTCATGCGCTAAATCAAATCACGCATCATCGCGCTCAATTAGGGGTATTTTATCGTCTATTGGGAATAGATTTACCTTCGAGTTATGGGCCAAGTGCTGATTCTCAAAAGTTTCAATAAAAAAAGACCTCTTAAATAAGAGGTCTTAAAATCATAATTAGTGTTAATTGTATTACTGATCAGTAATATTGTTATCTCAAAAATATAACATATATCATATTTAAACAAATCTAAGTTGTGTTTTTTTTAAGAAATATTAACAATTTTATAATATTCGTAGTTAATAATCTATTTTATTAATTTTATCTAAAAAAGACATCAATAAATGTATCAATTAATATGAATTCATAAAAAAAGCTTTCGAAATCCTCGAAAGCTTTTTTATATTTTGACTTTATATTGTTTTAAACAAAAGGAGTTTTTACAACTTCTGCTAATACATTTTTATCACGAATCTGAATTCTGATTGTTGTTCCAACTTTTGCAAAATCTGTATGAACGTAAGCTAAACCAATTCCTTGTTTCAACATTGGAGACTGCGTTCCAGAAGTTACAATACCGATTGTATTCTCGTTATCGTCTACAACTTTATAATCGTGACGAGGAATTCCTCTTTCGATCATTTTGAAACCAACTAATTTCTTCTCAACTCCAGCTTCTTTTTGAGCTTTCAAAATATCAGAAGAAATAAAATTTGTATCCAATTTCGTTACCCAAGCAAGACCAGCTTCTAATGGAGTTGTATCATCGTTGATATCATTTCCGTATAAACAATAACCTTTCTCTAAACGTAACGTGTCACGAGAAGCTAAACCACAAGGCTCGATATCGAAAGATTTTCCAGCTTCCATTACTTTGTCCCACATTTCGTTTGCTTGCTCATTCGCGAAATAAATCTCGAAACCTCCAGAACCAGTGTAACCAGTTGCAGAAATAATCACATTTTCCATACCTGCAAACGTACCAATTGCGAAATGATAGAACGGAATTTCAGCTAAATTAACATCTGTCAACGACTGCATCGCTTCGATTGCTTTTGGACCTTGGATTGCTAACAAAGACATCTCATCAGATTTGTTTGTTAATTCTGCACCAAACGTATTGTGTTTGTTCATCCATTCCCAATCTTTATCGATGTTAGATGCATTTACAACTGCCATCCACTCATCATCAGAGATTTTATAAATGATTAAATCATCTACAATACCTCCTTTTTCGTTTGGCATTGCATTATATTGAGCTTGACCAATGGCAACTTTCGTTACATCATTCGTCAATAAGTGTTGTAATAAGTCTGTTGCTTTTTCTCCTTTTACAAAAAATTGTCCCATGTGAGAAACGTCAAAAACACCAACTTTTTCGCGAACAGCAAAGTGTTCTTGGTTAACACCTGCGTATTGCACTGGCATTTCATATCCAGCAAAAGGAACCATTTTCGCACCTAAATCTTTGTGCTTTTGGTTTAATGCAGTTACTTTCATTGTTTGTTTGCTTTGATAAGTTTATAATTCTCCCAAAAATAAGGAATTAATTGTTAGGAAAATTTCTTAAATAGAAGATTATCTAATTTTGTGAATAATTTTTAAATTCCCTTCCGTCGCTTTATACGGCTCGAAACGCATAACCGATTTTCCTTTACCAAATTTGTTCATAAACTTTTCGTTTATTTTTCCTGATAATTTCAACGGTTGACAACCTTCACAAGGAATAATCAAAATGGTATCGTTTGTTTTACCTTTTACTTTTACAATTTCGTACGAATAATCTGTATCCAAACGAGAATTAATAACATTTTCAATTGGTTTATCGAAGCTTTCAATAAAGAAAACACGTCGATCTTTGTTACTTCCAATAATAATTGCAACACCAACTAAAATCAATAAAACGACAATTGATATGGTCAAAATTTTTTTAAAATCCATCTTTTTGGTTAATTCGTAGATTAAAAGTAATAATTCATTCTGAATGAAAAAAATATTCGTTTTATTTCCTATCTTTTTACTTCTATTTACATTGAAAATGAATAGTTGTACAAAATCAAAAATATTAAAAGAAAAACATTCAATTTCATTACAAAATATTCAAAATGGTGATTTGATTTTTGTTGGTGCGCAAACAGAAGAACTTTCGGGCGCAATAAATAGAGTGACAAAAATAAATGACGATACCAATTTTGATCATGTTGGATTGATCGAAAAAACGGCTGATTCTATTTTTGTTTTACACGCTGCTCCAATGGGCGGATCACAACGAGAGGAAATTCATCATTTTTACATTTCTCAAACCGAAAAGAATAATAAAATTGTTATTTATCGTCTCAAAAAAGAATATCAATCAACGATTCCTCATGCAATTGAAAAAGCTAAAACAATGCTCGGAAAACCTTATAATTGGTTATATATTTTGAATGATGACGAATTATATTGTTCCGATTTTGTGGAAAGAGCCTTTCGTGATGATAACGTTTTTGAACTAATTCCGATGAATTTTAAAAACAAAGAAACCGGAATTATTGATAATTTTTGGATAGATTTTTATCGTAAAAAAGGAAAAGAAGTTCCGCAAGACGAACCTGGAACAAATCCAAATCAATTGGCTACTTCTGAGAAATTAATTAAGGTTGGAGAGGTGAAACTTTAAAATAATTTTGAAAAACTAATATGCTTGTTGTAGAAATCAGAATGACAGTATATTTTTATTTTGTACTTTTTTAATGTCATATAATTTAGTAAAGAGATTTAAATATTTTCTAAAACATATTTAGTCTATTAAATTAATAGAGTTTATATTTGTCGCAAATTTTGTGTCAAATGTTAAAAAAGATTGCGAGCAATACATTATTTCGATTGCTTTTGGGTGTGATTGCCGGTTTGGTTTTAGGAAATTATCTGAATGAAAATACAATTCAAATTGTTTTATCCTTAAAATATTTTACAGGACAATTAATCTTCTTTTTGGTTCCGTTAATTGTAATCGGTTTTATTGTTTCTTCAATTACGAAATTAAGCGAAGGCTCAGCTAAAATAGTAGGTTTTTCATTATTAATTGCCTATTTATCTTCTATAGGAGCGGGGTTATTTTCGATGATTGCAGGTTATCAAATTATTCC
Source organism: Empedobacter sp. UBA6745 (assembly GCF_002453775.1). NCBI lineage: Bacteria > Pseudomonadati > Bacteroidota > Flavobacteriia > Flavobacteriales > Weeksellaceae > Empedobacter > Empedobacter sp. UBA6745. The sequence goes on along the minus strand of NZ_DKHL01000001.1, from coordinate 186,053 downwards.
AAATTTATCTATTCCAACTTCTGTTGATTCGTTGCGAGAAGTTCCAAAAATTTTATTTCAATTAGATATTCCGCCAATTTTTTCGGTAATGACAGCATTGGTTATTTCGTTGATGTTGGGAATGGGAATTTTGATTACAAAAGCGAAGGAATTAGAAAAGATTTTTGATCAATTCAAAGATATTGTAATTCTTTTGGTAAACAAAGTTTTGATCCCGATTTTACCTTTTTTCATTGCTGCGAATTTTGCAATTTTAAGCTACGAAGGTTCTATTGAAAAGCAATTGCCAGTTTTCTTGAAAGTAATTTTGATTGTTATTGTTGGTCATTTTATTTGGATGACATTAATGTATACAATCGCAGGATTTTATCATAAAACAAATCCATTCAAACTTTTAAAATATTATCCACCTGTTTATTTAACGGCAGTTGGAACAATGTCTTCGGCGGCGTCTTTGGGGGTTGCGGTAAAAGCGGTGAATGATAGTAAGGTAATTAAATCTACGATTTCTAATTTTACGATTCCATTTTTCTCGAATACACACTTATGTGGTTCAGTTTTGACGGAAGTTTTCTTTGTAATGACGGTTTCGCAAGTATTGTACGGTCATATTCCAGATGTTGGAACAATGGTAATTTTTGTCTTGCTTTTAGGCGTTTTTGCTGTTGGTGCACCTGGAGTTCCGGGTGGAACAGTTGTCGCTTCGTTAGGATTAATATCAAATGTTTTAGGATTTGATGAAGCTGGAGTCGCTTTAATCTTGACTATTTTCGCATTACAGGATAGTTTTGGAACTGCGTGTAACATTACAACTGATGGTGCATTGAGCATGATTGTAGATAAATATGCTGAAGAGAAATAATTTCAACTCATCTGTGAAAAATATAAAAAAAAAATCACTTCATTTCGAAGTGATTTTTTTATGAATTATTTTCTTCTTCCTCGATGAGGATTCTTTGGTTTTGTATCTTTTTTTGGTTTAAAACCAGTATTATTTTTCTTGAAATTATTATTGTTACTATTCGCGTCAGGTAATTTATAAAACTCTTTTGGTGTTTTAATCACTGTTACATAATTACCAATTAATTTCTCAATATTTGCCAAATCGCCTCTTTCATCGGCAGCACATAAAGAAATCGCTTTTCCTTCGCGTCCTGCTCTACCAGTACGTCCAATTCGGTGTACATATGTTTCAGGAATATTCGGTAATTCGTAATTGATCACATAAGGTAATTGATCAATATCGATTCCACGAGCAGCAATATCAGTGGCAATTAATACTTTTAATTTTTCTTCTTTGAAATCATTCAAAGCACGTTGTCTGGCATTTTGAGATTTATCGCCATGAATTGCAGCGGCTGGAATTCCAGCCTTTTCCAAGTGTCTTACCAAACGATTTGCGCCGTGTTTTGTTCGTGTAAAAATCAAAGTACGATCTTCTGGATGTTCATTTAAAATGCTAACCAAAAGTTTTACTTTCATGTCTTTGTCTACATGATAAACAAATTGCTCAACCGTTTCGGCAGTCGAAGAAACAGGTGTTACGCTGACTTCTTTTGGACGACGAAGAACTGAATGAGAAAATTTTCGAATGTTTTTTGGCATTGTTGCCGAAAAGAAAAGTGATTGTCTTTCTTTTGGAATGATTTCTAAAATCTTTTTGATTTCATGAACAAACCCCATATCCAACATACGATCGGCTTCATCTAAAACAAAAATCTCGATTTGATTAATTTTTAGATGTCCTTGTCCAATCAAATCTAACAAACGGCCTGGCGTTGCAATTAAAATATCAACACCATTTTTGATGGCTCCAATTTGTGGATTTTGATTAACACCTCCAAAAATCGCCAAATGTTTTAACGGTAAATTTTTACCATATAATTTAAAACTTTCGTTGATTTGAATGGCTAATTCACGCGTTGGCGTTAAAATTAATGTTCTAATTTTTCTTCTTTTACTCGGAGAATTTGTTAAGTTTTGTAGAATAGGAATCGCAAAAGATGCCGTTTTTCCTGTTCCTGTTTGCGCGCAACCAATAATATCATTTCCTTCTAAAACTAAAGGAATAGATTGCTCTTGAATTTCGGTTGGTTCTGTATATCCAGCCTCTTCAATTGCTTTTAAAATTGGTTCAATTATATTTAATTCTGAAAAATTCATTGATTAAAATCGTGTAAGTTTTTATATAGAAATAGATAAGCACTTCCGTCGAAGTGCTTTATAATTAAAAATAAATCTATTCCATTTCTTTTGCGTTGCGATCAATTTTTTCATCAGGTTCTGTTGCATGAACAGAGTTTACCGAATAATTTCTCCAACGTTCTAAAATATCTATCATATCAGCAGGCATCGGAGATTCGAAATACATACGTTCTCCTGTTGTAGGATGATCAAATCCTAATGTACGTGCGTGTAAAGCTTGGCGTGGACAAGCTGCGAAACAATTGTCAACAAACTGTTTGTATTTGTTGAATGTTGTTCCTTTCAAAATGCGATCTCCACCATAACGAGCATCATTGAATAATGGATGTCCCAAATGTTTGAAATGTGCTCGAATTTGATGTGTACGACCAGTTTCTAATTTACATTCGACCAATGTAACGTAAGAAAAATTCTCCATTACTTTATAATGTGTCACCGCATGTTTACCTTGATCTCCATCAGGAAAAACAGCCATTTGCATACGATCTTTTAAGTGTCGACCAATATGTCCCGTAATTGTTCCTTCTTGTTCTGCCAAAACTCCCCAAACCAATGCATTATACAAACGGTCTGTTGTGTGAGCTGCAAATTGTTCTGCTAAACTTGTCATTGCAACTTCTGTTTTCGCAATAACCAAAAGTCCGCTTGTGTCTTTATCGATACGATGTACCAAACCAGGACGTTCCATTTGATCTGACATTGATGGTAAATTATCAAAATGAAACTTTAAGGCATTTACCAAAGTTCCTGTATAATTTCCATGTCCAGGATGCACAACCATTCCAGGTTCTTTATCAATTACGACAACTTGATCATCTTCGTAAATAATTTTGATCGGAATATTTTCTGCTATAACTTCATTCTCACGTGGAGGAGTTTCTAACATAATCTGAATAAAATCTCCAGGCTTTACTTTGTAATTCGATTTTACAGATTCATTGTTCACTAAAATGTTTCCGTTATCGGCTGCTTGTTGAATTTTATTTCTTGTCGCGTTCTCAATTCTAACCATTAAGAACTTATCTATACGCAATAACGATTGACCTTTGTCAACCGTTATTGAAAAATGCTCGTATAATTTATTGTCGTTTTCCTCTTGTAAGAAATCTTCTAAATCTTCTGTCATTTATTCTCTTTCTATTCTATAATAATCTCTTCTGGAGCTTTAGGCGCTTCTGTAGGCTTTTGTTGCTCTGTAGGCTGATTATTTTGTTGTTGCTGTTGTTGCATATCTTTGATCTGCTGTTCAGCTTTTTGTGTTATAATATCTCTATATTGAGAACCGCTAATTGTATCTTCGCCAAAGTTTTTGTACTGAACATCTAATTCTTTTAACTGTGTTCTAATTTTATCGCGAGGTTCTGTTGATAACCAAATATCAATTGGTTGACCTTGATCGTAAGTATCCGTAGCAAATGGGAACTGATAAACAACTCTTGCGTTGATTGTATCATGAGAAGCTCCAATAAATTTGATTTGACCAATCTCGAAGAAATTATCTTTGATTGATTTTTTAGCTTCTGTCAATGTTAAATTAACCAAATTAGGCATTCTAACACCAGATAACATTCCGCGTCCTAATACCAAATCAACTGTCGCAAAACGAGGTAATTGTTCGCCTGCTTTTACAATTTTTCCGTTGTATAATATTTTAAGAACGGCATCTTTTGCTAAATCTGGCTCGTAAATTATTTTTCCGATTTTAAGACCAGAAATTTCTAATTGTGTAAAAGCCAAACGTTTTGATTTTCCAACTAAATCTGGTAATTCAACCGGGCGATATGTTTTCGGATTTGACTTAATAAAGATACGACGACCTTCTTTTACACGTGATTCTGCTGCTGGATAAAAATCCATAATAGCAAAAGGTTTCGTATTTGGATCAAAACGAGAACTATCTACTTCGTATGTCAAACCAAGTTCTTCTAACTTAGCTGTAGCATCAGTAATATTCATTTTAGATAAATCCGGAACTTCAACAAATTCATTGTGATTTGTATACGAATCTAACCAAACGTTAAAAATAAAATGGTAAAGCCCAAATGATAGCGCTATTACAATAGCTACATTCAGCAAAACTTGAATGATTGATTTTACTCCTTTCATTGAAATGATAAATTGTCGCACAAATATAGTTTAAAAATAATATTTATGATTGATGTCAAAGTTCTATATTTGAATAAATTTTAAATTAAACATGTTAAGAGTAGCAGTTGTAGCAGGTGGATATACGGATGAAAGCGTGATTTCGTTGAAAAGTTGCGAGTTAATTTACTCAAGTCTAAATCCAGAAAAGTACGACAGAACAAGGGTTCGAATCTTAAAAGAAGGTTGGTTTGCCGAAATTGATGGCGAAAAATATCCAATCAATAAAGGTGATTTCTCATTTGAAAAGAATGGAGAAAAAATTACGTTTGATGTCGTTTTTAATACAATTCATGGTACGCCAGGAGAAGATGGTTATTTGCAAGCGTATTTTGAAATGATTGATTTGCCATACAATGGATGTCCTTTTTATCAATCTGCCTTAACATTTAATAAAAAAGATTGTATTGCAGTATTGAGCAAATATGGGATTCCGCATGCGAAATCAATTTATATTAATCAAGGAGATCAATATTCTGCAAAAGAAATTATTGATCAAGTTGGTTTACCTTGTTTCGTAAAACCAAATCGTTCAGGATCTAGTTTAGGAATTTCGAAAGTTCATAAAGAAGAAGAATTTGAAGGAGCCATGCAAAAAGCTTTTCTTGAAGATAAAGAAGTTTTGATTGAATCTTTTTTAGATGGAACAGAGGTTTCGGTCGGAGTTTTAAATTACAAAGGAGAAACAATGGTGTTGGGAATTACAGAAATTGTTTCGCACACAGAATTCTTTGATTATGATGCAAAATATAATGGTTTGTCTGATGAAATTACGCCAGCTCGTTTAACGCCAGAAGTTGAAGCAAGAGTAAGAGAAATTGCAGCAAAAGCATATAAATGTATTAATATGTCTGGTTTTTCGCGTTCGGAATATATTATTGTGAATGGAGAACCGCATTTTATTGAAATGAATACATTACCAGGTTTTTCTCCTGCAAGTATTTTTCCTCAGCAAGCTGCACACGCAGGAATTGCTTTGGAAGATTTGATGGATAGTGAAATAGAATTTGCTTTAAATAGACCTTCAGCATGGATAGAATAGCTGTTTTTCCTGGATCTTTTGATCCAATTACTTTAGGACATTTAGATATTATAGAGCGTGCAGTTCCTTTATTTGACAAGATTATTGTTGCTATTGGAACAAATTCATCGAAGAATTATATGTTTTCTTTGGAGCAACGAATTAAGTTTATTGAAGATTCTGTTGCGAAATTCGAAAATGTAGAAGTGATGGCTTATAAAGGTCTAACTGTAGATTTTTGTGATGAGGTAAATGCACAATTTATTTTACGTGGACTTCGTAATCCAGCCGATTTCGAATTTGAGAAAGCGATTGCGCACACAAACCGAGCAATTACAAATCATAATATCGAAACAATCTTTTTATTAACATCTTCTGGTAAAGCTTACATCAGTTCAAGTATTGTTCGTGATGTCATGCGAAACGGAGGAAAATATGAGATATTAGTTCCAGATGTTGTGAGGATTTAAGAAGATTTTTTCTGTTAAATATTAAAAGAGTAGATAATTTATCTACTTTTTTTTTGTGCTATAAAATTTGAAAAGCAATATATTTACAACAATTAACACAAAATAAATATGAAGAAATTAATTTTACTATTAATTGCGTTCGTATTTAGTACGCTTACTTTTGGTCAAGAAAGGCCGATTGCTAAAAAAGTAGAGCAAGCTAAATTAACGAGTCGCAGTTTTAAATCGTATGATGTATTCAGCGATGTAATTCAACAAAAAGGGAATCAATTTGCAGACTTTGCAAAAGGAGTTTCTGTTTTTAATTTAGAAAAAGCAGAATTAACTAAATTATATCAATCAAAACCAACTTCTTTAACATTAGATGTTCCGTTTGAAGGGCGTCAAATTAGTTTAGAATTAGTAAAGAATGATGCATTGTTTACGGATAATTTTAAAGCAGTCGATCAAAATAATAAATTAATTAATTACAAACCAGGATTGTATTATCAAGGAATTATCCAAGGAGATAAAACGTCTGTTGTTGCAATTTCTATTTTTGAAGATCAAGTGATTGGTGTTGCTTCATCTACTGCTCTAGGAGATGTGGTTATTGGTAAATTACAAAATTCTGAAGAATATGTAACGTATTCTTCATATAATGTGGAAGCAAAAAGTAACGTAAAGTGTGCTGTAGATCTATTAGAAGAAAATAAAAATTATAAACCTAATTATGATCCAAAAATCTTAAAAAAAACAGCGAATGAAATGACTGAAAAATGTGTTCGTGTTTATTATGAGATTGCATATGCTCCATATAAGCAAAATGGTTTAGACGAAACAAAAACACTGAATTGGTTAACAGCTATCCATAATAATATTGCGACACTTTATACAAATGATTACATCAGAACTTCTTTATCTAAAGTAATGATTTGGAAAGAGCAAGATCCATATACGGGTAATTATAGTGCTCAGTTAAATAAATTTAGAACAACAAGAACAGAATTTGATGGAGATTTAGCGCATTTGGTTAATTATCCATCTACAACTTCTGTTGCTTATCTAAATTCAATGTGTAACAATGAATATCATTTTGCTTATTCAGGAATTAACATGACTTATAATAATGTGCCTGTTTATTCTTGGACAATTATGGCTATGACACATGAAATGGGGCACGCATTAGGTTCGCCTCATACACATGCATGTTCATGGAATGGAGATAATACTGCAATAGATGGTTGTGCTCCAACTTATGATCCTAGTTTAGCAGAAGGGACTTGTCCTACAGGACCAATACCTTACGCTGATAAAGGTACAATTATGAGTTATTGTCATTTAGTAGGTGGAGTAGGTATTAACTTTTCTAATGGTTTCGGAGAACAACCAGGGAATTTAATTCGTGCTACTGTTGATGGTAAAATTTGTTTAAGTACAGATTGTAGTATGACTTGTCAACAAACGATAAAATCTGTAACAGGTTCTCTTGAAGGACAAAATATTACATATACGTTAAATGATGATGTAGGTACTGTTTGGATTTATAAGTTTCAGAAAATTGGTGATACAGAAGCTCAATGGAAAGAAACGACATCAAAAATATTAAAGTTTGAAAATTTAGATCGAAATGCATATTACAGAATTGAAGTAGCAAATAAATGTACAGCAACATCTAATTCTTCTTCTGTAACATCAATTATTGAAATTCCTGGAGATTATTGTAATGGAGATATTTATTATGATTCTGGTGGAGCAAATGGAAACTATTCGCCTAATGAGAATTTTATAAAAGTATTTAAACCTCTTGTTGCGGGCGAAAAAGTGTCAATCACTTTTACAGAATTTGATGTAGAACCTGCTGATGAAAATGGAGTTTATGATTATATGAATGTTTATAATGGAACATCTAGTAATGCTTCAAAATTATTTGAAAATGGAAAAGAATTAAACGGAAATAAAATTCCTGGACCATTCGTTTCTACGGATGATTCTGGAGCAATTACTATTCGTTTTAGATCAGATGGTGGATTAGAATTAAGAGGATGGGCAGCACAAATTAATTGTAATTCTTTAGGATTAAAAGATTTAAATAAAGTTGAATTTAATATTTACCCTAATCCTACTACTGATTTTGTTACACTATCAAGTAAAGAAAAAATTGTTAGCTATCAAGTTTTTGATATGTCAGGTAGATTGTTAGTAGAAACAAATAAGATAGATAAAAAAGAATCAAAAATAGATTTATCTAAATATCCAAAAGGAGTATATTTATTAAATATAAAAACAGATAAAAAATCTTATTCGCAAAAAGTGACTAAGAAATAAACTGTACTAATTTTTTTAAGTTTTAAGAGGTTGTTAATTTATTAACAACCTCTTTATAAATCTAAATTTAATTGATCTGGTAATAATTTAAATGTCATTCTGTGATAAGGAGTAGCTCCAAATTCTTTTATTGCTAAACGATGAGCTTTTGTTGGATAACCTTTGTTTTTTTTCCAATCGTACATGGGGAATTCTTCGTGTATTCTTTCCATATATTCATCACGATACGTTTTTGCTAAAATAGATGCTGCCGCAATATTCATATATTTTGAATCACCTTTTATAATACATTTGTGTGGGACATCATGATATTTATTAAAACGATTTCCATCAACAACAATCAAATCTTTCGGACAATCTAATTGATCAATAGCTCGATGCATAGCCAAAAAACTAGCGTTTAAGATATTTATTTCGTCAATTTCATTCGGCCAAACAATTCCAATTGCCCAATATTTAGCATTTTCTTCTATAAATGTTCTCAACGAATTTCTTTTCTTTTCAGATAATTGTTTTGAATCATTAATAATATCATTTTCAAAATCTCTTCCTAAAATAACTGCTGCTGCTACAACAGGACCGCTCAAACAACCCCTTCCTGCTTCATCACAACCTATTTCATATTCGTGATTTGATAAAACTTTATACAATTTTTTATTTTTTTAACAAAGTTATCAAAATTTAGCATAAAAAAGTTTTGTAAATGTTAGAGAAATCTTAAGTTTATGAAAGTTTTAAAAATGTTTTAACAGATGAGGAGAAATTTAAAAAACTTGTTTGTATTAGGAGGACTTCTTTTAGGAGCTTCTTTATATGCGCAAGAAAAGACAGTTACAGGAACTGTAACAGACTCTGATGGACTTCCAGTAGCTGATGCTGTTGTAAAAACAACATCAGGAAAAGAAGCTTACACTGACGAAAATGGGGTGTTTAGTATTGAAGCTAAACAAGGAGATTTAGTAACAGTAGAAGCAATGGGATTACCAACTCAAACTTTTTCAGTTGGTGCAGGTTCAGAATATAAAGTAACTCTTAAGCCTTCTGAAACGGTAGAGTTAGAAGGGGCTGTAGTAACAGCATTAGGAATTACTCGTGATAAAAGATCATTAGGATATGCATCTCAAGAGGTAAAAGGAGATGTTATTCAAGCAGGTAGAGGAAGTAATGCATTACAATCTTTATCAGGGAACGTAGCTGGAGCTCAGATTACAGCACCTTCTTCTTTAGGAGGATCTACTCGTATTACTTTAAGAGGTATTGGATCTATTACAGGAGAAAACAGGCCATTAATAGTTATTGATGGTATTCCATTAGCTAATAATAATGTTAATGACAGTAATACGCAACGTGGTGCTGGAGGACGTGATTATGGTGATGGAGCTTTTGATATTAACCCAGATGACGTAGAGTCTATCAACGTCTTGAAAGGTGGTCCTGCATCAGCTTTATATGGTTCTCGTGCTGTGAATGGTGTAATCATGATCAAAACGAAAACTGGTAAAAAAGGTAGAGAAGATATCGTTGTTAATACTGGTGTTGCTTTTGAATCAATTAATCAAATTCCAAGTCTTCAAAATTTATATGGGGGTGGAGCTTCTGATACCTTTGAAACTGTAAATATTGGAGGTAAAGATTATCAAATTGTAGATTATGCTACAGATGAATCTTGGGGACCAAGATTTAACAATCAAGAAGTTTTACAATGGTATGCTTTTGATCCTGAGTTTGCTAGCGATTACATGAAAACAACGCCTTGGAGAGCTTCAAAAAATGACGCTAAATCATTCTTTAATACAGGTGTTGCTTATACTAATAGTGTATCCTTTGCAAAATCATATGAATCAACTAATTTTAGAGTTTCATTATCTAATGTCAATCAAACAGGTATTGTACCTAATTCTACATTAAAGAAAACAACAGCAGGTATTAACTTATCTAATAAATTTAGTGATGTATTTACTGTAACGACTAATTTAACTTATACAAGAACGGATGGTTTTAATAGACCAGAAGTAGGATACGGGGATAACTCAGTTGCTCAAAAAATGTTCCAATGGGGACAAAGACAATTGGATTATAATAAATTAAAAGATTATAAATTAGCTAATGGTAACCAACGTTCTTGGAATAGAACATCTTGGGATGAAGGAACTCCTGCATATTCTGATAATCCATATTGGGTAGTGTATGAAAATACATCAAAAGATAAAAGAGATCGTTTTTATGGAAATGTAGAGTTTAAATATGACATCGCACCAGGACTTTATGCTGTTGCAAATGTAATGGGAGATACTTATGATATGCAAGTGTCTGAACGTGTTGCTGTAGGATCTCAAGCAATGTCAAAGTATTCTGAAGCGTACTATAAGTTTACTGAGATGAACTATGAAGGACGTATACATTTTGATAAAAAATGGGGAGACTTCTCCTTAAATGCTTTTGCAGGGGTGAACAGAAGACACAAAACACAAAGTAGATTATCATCTTCTACAAATGGTGGATTAGTTGTTCCTAATTATTATTTTATTGGAAATAGTTTAGATAATCCAACAACATCGAGTTTTAGAGAAACTTCAGAAGTGAACTCTATATATGGTATGATCTCTTTGGGATATAAGAATATGTTATTCTTAGAGGCAACGGGCCGTAATGACTGGTTTTCTTCATTACCTATAATAAATAATAGTTATTTTTATCCATCTGTCACAGGGAGTTTTGTATTCTCTGAAGTATTTAAACCAAGTTGGTTAAATTTTGGTAAATTAAGAGCAGGTGTTTCGCAAGTTTCATCTGATTTAACTCCATATCAAACAGGGGATGTATTAGGTTCAAGTATAAACTTTAATGGAACGCCTACATTTATTCAGTCAAATACTAAGATGAATCCGTTATTAAAACCTGAGATTAAAGATACATGGGAAGTTGGTTTAGAAGCATCTATGTTTAATAATCGTTTCGGTTTTGATGTGACTTATTATAATGAGAAACGTACAGATTTATTAGTGCCAGTTCAGCACTCTTGGTCTACAGGAAATGGATATAAGTGGTTGAATGCAGGAGAGATGAGTAACGAAGGTGTTGAAGCATTAGTAAATATTGTTCCATTAAGAAATCAAGATTTTGAATGGAAAGTAACGTGGAATTTTGCTAAAAACAACAATAAAGTAGGTAAAGTTTCTGATGAAATGGATTCATACAATTTATCAACTGCACCATTTAGTGTTCAATTATGGGCTATATCAGGTCAGAAATATGGACAGCTTATGGGTAGAGATTTTGTTTATGATGATAATGGAAATAAAGTTGTTGATGCAAATGGATTTTATGAAAAATCAGCAGTAACAAACTTAGGATCAATTATTCCTGATTATAACATGGGTATTAGAAATACATTTACATACAAAGGTGTTGCTTTATCAGCTTTAATTGACATTCAAAAAGGAGGTAAATTCTTCTCTACTTCACATATGTGGGGAATGTACTCTGGAATGTTAGAAGAAACAGCAGCAAATGGAGTGCGTGAGAATGGAGTTGTTGCAGATGGTGTAATGTGGGATGAAGGAACAAAATCATATGTTAAAAATACAACTGAAGTTTCTGCTTACGATTATTATAAAGCATATTATAATGGTGTAGATAGCCGAAATGTTTTTGATGCAGACTACATCAAATTACGTGAAGTAACTTTATCGTATACTTTCCCTAAAAAATGGGCAGGGCCTTTTGCTAACGTTACTGTATCTGCATTTGGTAGAAACTTAGCTACATGGGGATTAGATAAAAAAGGATTTGATCCTGAAATGGCTTCTTATGGTTCTGGAAATATACAAGGTATTGAAGGAGGGTCTTTACCATCTACAAGAACTTATGGTATGAATCTTAAGTTACAATTCTAAAAATTAAATTATTATGAGAATCAATAAAACAATTATATTATCAGCATTACTAGGAAGTGCTTTATTATCTTCTTGCGATAATGGATTTGAAGAAATGAATATTAGTCCTAATGCACCCGAAAATGCGCCTACATATACAATCTTTCCAATTGCAACTAAAATATTTGTTGATGAAATGAGAGATGGATGGGTGTCTGGACGTATGTTATTGCCTTGGGTACAATATTCAGCACAGAGAAACTATACAGAAGAGGATAAATACGCTTATCGTACGACAACAGGAGATCAAGCATGGAACGCAAGTTATCGATCTTTATCAAACTTAAAAAAGGTAATAAGTATTTGTACAGATCCTGTTTTAGGACCACAACAAGCTGCTTACGGAGATGTTGATACACAGATTGCTGTAGCACGTATTATGATGGCTTACGAATTCTTAGATTTAACAAATTATTTCGGAGATGTTCCATATTGGTCATTAAGTGGTGCAAAGAATCCAGATTTTCAAGCTTTACAAATTGATACGTATGCTCAACCTAAATATGTTAAGCAAGAAGTTATCTTTAAAAATTTGTTACAAGAGCTAAAAGAAGCTGAAGCGCAATTGGATATTACTGAAAAGAATGTATTTACAAGTCCTGAGAATAAAATTGGTGACCAAATTTATTTTGGAGATGCATCTAAATGGAAAAAATTTGCAAACTCGTTACGTTTAAGAATTGCTAACCAAATTAAAGATGTATATCCTGAAGCGAAAGCTGAAATGCAAGATGCTATTGCAAAAGGAATTTTTACCTCAAATGAAGACAATGCTTTGCAACATTATGGAACATCGGCTGTGGAAGGTTCTCCATTTTGGAGTGAATTTTTTGTAGGAAATAGAAATGACTTCTATGTGAATAATCAATTAATAAGATTATTAAAAGGACAATCTGGTAATTATGGAGTTGATCCACGTTTACAAAAATATGCTGCACCTTTAGGAACATCAAAAGCTAACGCTGGTTCAGGTAACTATGTAGAAACGGATGATATTACAAAATATCAAGGAATTCCTTATGGATTACCTTCTGATCGTTTATCATCAAATAATCAGGTATCTAAAGTATCTCCATTTTCAAAAACTATTTTCTCTGCAGATTATGCTGAGGTTTTAATGGAATACTCTGAAGTAGAATTCTTGTTATCAGAAGCTAATGGTTGGAACCAAACTAATTATGTGAATGGTGTGATAGCATCTATGCAAAAATGGGGAGTAGATCAAGCTAAAATTGATGCTTATGTAGCTGCATTACCAGCTGCAAATAAAGAAAATGTAATTACTCAAAAGTATATTGCTTTGTATATGCAGCCTCAAACTGCTTGGGTAGAATATAGACGTACAGGATATCCTAATGGTAGTATTTTATTATTACCTGGTCAAACTGGATATGAAATAGATGGTACTCCATACGTATTCACTCCATTAGTAGCAGGTATGACTGATATTCCGTATAGAATTTCATATCCATTAGGTGAACAAACTCTTAATACTACAAATTGGAATGAAGCAGTTTCAGCTTATGGCGGAAAGGATCCAATTAATGGAAAATTATGGTGGATGACTAAATAATATAATATCCATTTTCTTTATAAAAGCAGCAAAATTATTTTTGCTGCTTTTTTTATTTTATTGATTTTTAATGAAATAAATTGTATATTGGATAGTAAATATTATGAGTATGTTAAAAATTAAAATATTTTGTTTTTTTGCTTCTTTTTGTTTAGGTGTCAATGCTCAACAAAATTTATTAACAGATGGGGTTGATAGAACTTTAAATGAAAGAATATCCCATCAAATAAGTAATATTCAAAATGAAATTGCTTTAAGAAATAAAGGTGAAGTGATAACTCAATATGAAGGTAGCCAGTATTTTAATCCAAATTTTGAGGATATAGAAATAAAAGGTTTTAATTTAGACTTTTCTAAACTTAGATACAATGCTTATTCAGATGAAATGGAATTTGAAAAAGATGGACAGATTTTTAATTTAACAAAAGTTCCTGAATTGATGATTTATTTTCCTTTAACTCAATATCAATTTCTTAAATATCCAACTAAAAATGGAAAAATTGAAGGGTATTTAGAGGTTTTAGTTTATGATAAAGAAAAATATTCTTTATATAAAAGGAATAAAAAAATTATTACTCACGGAGAATTTAAAAATAATGCAAATAAAGCAAATACAAAATTCTCATTGGTGAATGACAGTGACTTATATTTAATTAGACATAAAGAAGATAAGTTTTATGTTTTTCCTACAAATGAAAAACAATTAAATAAAATTCAAAATAGTCCAGAATTAGTAGATTTTGTAAATAAGAATAATTTGAATCTAAGTTTAGAGAAAGATAAAATTAAACTTGTTGATTATATGAATAAACTTTAAGATGAATATTAAACAAAATAGCAAGCCAATTGGCTTGCTNNGCTTGCTATTTTGTTTAATATATTGATAATTCTTAATTCGAATAATTAGGAGCTTCTTTTGTGATCACAACATCATGTGGGTGAGATTCGTGTAAACCAGCACCTGTGATACGTACAAATTTTCCGTTTTCAATTAAATCTTGAATACTTGGAGTTCCGCAGTAACCCATTCCAGCACGTAATCCACCGCATAATTGGTAAACAACTTCTGCAATAGAACCTTTGTGAGGAACACGACCTTCAATTCCTTCTGGAACTAATTTTTTCGCATCAGCTTGGAAATAACGATCTTTAGAACCGCGTTTCATTGCAGCTAAAGAACCCATTCCTTGATATGCTTTGAATTTCCGACCTTGGAAAATAATTTCTTCTCCTGGCGCTTCATCTGTACCAGCAAATAAACTTCCTAACATGACCAAGTTTGCACCAGCAGCAACTGCTTTTACAATATCTCCTGATAATTTGATACCACCATCTCCAATAATTGAAACGTTTCTTGTTTTTGCGTAAGAATGCACGTCATGAATAGCAGAAAGCTGAGGTACACCAACACCAGCTACAACACGAGTTGTACAGATAGAACCAGGTCCAACACCAACTTTTAAAGCATTTGCTCCAGCATCAATCAAAGCTTTTGCAGCTTCTGCAGTTACAATGTTTCCTCCAACAATATCTAATTCAGGGAAAGCATTTCTAACTTCAGCAACTTTACTAATAACTCCAGCTGAATGTCCGTGAGCAGAATCTAACGCTACGATATCAACACCTTTGTTTACTAAAGCTTGAACACGTTCTAATGTATCAGCACCAACTCCTACACCTGCTCCAACACGTAAGCGACCTTTTGTGTCTTTACATGCGTTAGGGAATTCTGTTAAGTTGTCAATATCTTTAATCGTGATTAATCCAATTAATTTATTGTTTTCGTCAACGATTGGTAATTTTTCGATACGGTAACGAGAAAGAATTTCTTTTGCTTTCTTAAGGTCAGTATCAATATCAGAAGTGATGATATTTTCTTTTGTCATCACATCTTCTACCAATTGATCGAAGTTTTCTTGGTAACGAATATCACGATTTGTAATAATTCCAACCAATGTTCTATCCTCTTCAACAACAGGTAAACCAGAGATTTTATATTTCTCCATTAAGTTTACTGCGTCTTGTAACTTGTGATGACGAGATAAAGTAATTGGATCAGAAATCATTCCGTTTTCCGAACGTTTTACCATATCAATTTCATTCGCTTGTTCTTCGATCGACATATTTTTGTGAACGAAAGATAAACCTCCTTCACGCGCTAATGCAATAGCTAATCTTGCTTCGGATACAGTATCCATTGCTGCAGAAACTATCGGAATGTTAAGGGTGATATTGTCTGTGAATCTTGTTTGTAGAGATACTTGGTTCGGTAATATCTCTGAGTAGGCAGGCACTAATAACACATCGTCAAAAGTGAAGCCCGTTTGTAGAATTTTGTCTGTTAAAGGCATTGCTTTTTGCATTGCAAATTTAGATGAAAAAAGTTTAGAATCAAAACTATTTGAGAAAATGTATCTTAATTTTGAAGGATTTGATGTTTTGTTAATATGTAAATGAATCGATTAGAAAATTTAAAATTAATTTTAAAATATTCGATAAATCTATATTGTTTAGATGAGATTCTAATCAGAATTTAATCATTTCAATCCTAAGCTATATCAATTTTTTATCTTATTTTCGCAAGATAGTTTATTAAAACAAAATGGATATAAATTTCAAAAAGTGGAACAACATCTTGGGTGTTGCGATGTTCTTGATAGCGACAATATTGTATTTGGCGTCGATGGAGCGTTACCTGAGTTTGTGGGATTGTGGTGAGTACATTGTATCATCAGCAAAATTGGGAATTACGCATGCACCAGGGGCAGCTTTGTTCCAAATAATGGGAGCAGTTTGGTCTGGTTTAGCTTTTGGTGACGGAAGCAAATACGCCATATTAATCAACAGTACATCTGCCTTGTATAGTGCAGGAACAATTATGTTTTTGTTTTGGACAATTACATATTTTGCTCGAAAAATGTTTGCAAAAACGCAAGATCCAATGAATGTTGATGCGATTGAACTAAATGCTTCTCAAAAAATTATAACATTAGGAAGTGGATTAGTTGGAGCTGCAATTTTTATGTTTAGCGACACATTCTGGTTTTCTGCGGTAGAAGGAGAAGTTTACGCAATGGCATCTTTCTTTACTGCGCTATTATTTTGGCTGATTACAAGATGGGATCAAGTAGCAGATACACCTAGAGGAAACAAATGGTTAGTAATTATTTCGTTGGTGATTGGTTTATCGATTGGTGTTCACTTAATGGCAATGCTAGCAATTCCAGCAGTTTGTTTTGTATATTATGCTCGAAAATATAGATTTACAATCAAAAGTTTCTTAATCGCAAATGTAATTACGTTGATTATTTTAGCTTTTGTATTCAAAATAATTTTCCCAGTTGTGATGACATTCTTTGGAAGAACAGAGATTTATGTAGTAAATAATTTGGGAATGCCTTTTAATTCAGGAACAATTATCGCCGCTATCATTTTAATTGCAGTTTTCTATTTTGCGATTAAATTAACTCAGAAATATGGTTCAGCATTATTGAATACAATTTCGTGGTGTGTGATTTTTATGTTGATTGGTTTCTCATGTTGGTTAGTTATTCCGATTCGTGCAAACGCAAATCCTCATATGAATTTGAATGATCCTGATACAGCTTTGGGTGTTTTAGATTATTTTAATCGCGAACAATATGGTTCTTGGCCTGTGATGTACGGACCAGTTTTTACGGCTCATATTGCAAGTGATGGAATCAAACGTGATACTAACGGAGCGCCAGAAAGTACAGTTCGTAGTTCTGAATATATCAAGGATCAACGTACAGGAAAATATTTGAAAGTTTCGGATCGTTTAGATTATACATACGAAGATAAATATGTAAAGTTTTTCCCTAAAATGTTTAGTCCAGATCCAGGTGTAATGGAGAATTATGCGGCAGTTTATGCTTTTCCAAAATTCTCTTTGAATGCACAATATGCTGGTGATAAAGAAGCGCAACAAATGTACGCTCAATTGGTAGAAAAGCGTCAAAATAGACAATTAAAAGTTGCAGAACTTAAGAAATATGGTGAGATTTTAGATATCGAACCACCTACATTTGGTGAACAATTTAATTACTTTATTGATTACCAAATCAACTATATGTTTATTCGTTACTTTATGTGGAATTTCTCTGGTCGTCAAAATGATTTAGAAGGTAATTTTGAGATTACAAAAGGTAATTGGATTTCAGGAATTCCATTTATTGATAATCCACGTTTAGGAGATCAATCAAAATTACCAGATGAATATAGAAATGATGGAACAAATGTATATTTCATGTTACCATTATTCTTAGGTTTAATCGGGTTATTTACACAATTAAACAGAAATTTTGTTAACTGGTGGTCATTGTTGTCATTGTTTATTTTAACAAGTGTCGGAATCATCTTTTACACATCTGTAAAACCTTTCGAGCCTCGTGAACGTGATTATGCATTGGTAAGTTGTTTCTATGCATTTGCGATTTGGGCAGGATTGGGTGTACAAGGAGTTTATTTATTACTTCAGAAATTGATGAAGCAAGAATTGAAACCATCTTTAGCAATTGGAACGACAGTTATTTTAGCTGGTATTCCAATTTTAATGGGAGCTCAAAACTGGGATGATCACGATCGTTCAGAGCGTTCTGTAGCTTATTCTTTAGCTTACAATTATCTGAATCCGCTCGATAAAAACGCTATTCTTTTTGTCTATGGAGACAATGATACTTATCCACTTTGGGGATTACAAGAAACCGAAAATTTCCGTGATGATGTAAAAATTGCGAATTTAACGTTGGCTGCTTCTCCATGGAATTTAGAACAATTGTTACGTAGAACGTACAATGCAGCGCCTCTTCCAAGTGATTTGAAACCGAAAGATTATCAATCTGGAACTAACGATCAAATTTTTGTTGTTGGAGGTTCTATTAAAAATATTTTTGATCAATTGAATAGTTTCATCAAACCAGGATCTAATCAAACATTAGAAACGTTAAGTCAAATGCCAATTGAACAAGTTGCTCAATATTTATCTGATCCTGAAATTGATCCAAATCAAGTGATGTCAGTTTATAAAAGTTTAAAACCTTTACAAAAATATTTAACGACAGACAGTATGACCGCTAAAGAAGCGATGGATTTTATTTTAAATAATAAATCTCCAGAAAAACAAGCTTTAGCAGATTATTTTGGTTATTCAATTGGACAAGCAAATTATTTACCTGTTTCTAAAATTGTAGTTCCAGTAAATAAAGCAAACGCTCTAAAATACGGAATTGTAAGTGCAAAAGATGCCGATAAAATGGTTGATTCAATCACAATTAATATAAAAGCGTCAAGTTTGTTCAAAAACAATTTATTGTTGTTGTCAATGATGGCGAAATACAATTGGGATCGTCCTATTTACTTTAGTGGAGGAGGAATTTCTGATCCAGAAAATACATTCTACATGAATGATTATTTATTGAATGCTGGAATGAGTTATAAATTAGTTCCTATTTATACGCCTTTTGGTAAAGGAGGAATTATTGGTGCTTCTGATAATGACATGTTATTAAGAACATTCAATTCGTATAAATGGTCTGGATATAATAACCCTGATGCTTCATTTAGTTTGACAGAGCGTAATTATACATCTTCTTATAGAAATACTGCTGTTCGTTTGGCAGATGATTTATTGAATGCTGGACGCAAAAAAGAAGCGATTGCAGTTTTAGACAAAGTGATGTTAGAAATTCCTGCTTTAGCGAAATACGATATTGGTTATGGAGTGAGTAGAATTGCCGGAATTTATTTGAAAGCTGGTGAGGATAAAAAAGCACAAGAATTGTTTGCACATGTTCGTAAAGAAGCGAATGCAAAAATTGCTTTCTTCGAGTCGTTACCTTCAGGAAAAGGATATTCAATTGGTTCAGATTTAGCCGCGGCTAAAAATGATTTGATGATGTCAATCTACAATGAAGCTTCCGCTTTAGGTGAAAGAGGTGACAAAGAAAAAGCATTGAAAGTTTTTGAATCTGCTTATAATCCTGTTTTGAAGAAATTCGAAACCTTATATAAAGAAGTTGTTGCAGACGGAAAAGTTGATGCAGCTGATCAAGCAAAAATCATGAATCAGTTTAATTATTTAGACGAAATGATTGGTGTAGCAGCAGAAATTGATACCAATTATGCGAAACAACAACAGAATATTTTATACAAAATGGTCGGACAATAAGTCAAATCAATAAAAACAGAAAAGCTCCAAAAATTATTTTGGAGCTTTTTTTGTATAATAAAGTTTTGAATATTAAGTAATTGTTAATTTTAATATGTTTTATCATTATTGATTTTTAGAGTTTGGCACAAAAATTGAAATTATACAAATAAGTTTAACAAAATTGTAAATATTTTAAAACATTATAAAAATGAAAAAAGTATTATTAACAGCTGCTTTAGCAGTAGCAGGTATGGTAGGAGTTTCAGCACAAACGTCAGGAGTAGAAGGTACAGTACACGTGGGTATTCCAGTAGGTAATGCATCAGATGTTTCTTCTTTTAACCTTGGAGTAGACTTAGCTTACTTACATCCTATTGCAAATAATTTCAAATTAGGAGCGAAAGTCGGGTATGACCATTTTATTGCTAAAAGTGATTTTAAAGATTTAGGAGGAGAAGATTTTGGGTTTATTCCATTAGCAGCAACTGCAAAATACGAATTCAGTAACAATTTATTTATTGGTGGAGATTTAGGTTATGCAATTGCTACGAAAAGTGATATGGACGGAGGTTTATTCTGGCAACCAAAATTTGGTTATTCAGGAGCTAACTTTGATGTATATGCTGGATATAAAGGAATTGCTACAAGTAATAACTATGGATTTGATAAAAAGTTTAATGCAGATGCAGTTTCTTTAGGATTTGCTTATAAATTCTAATAACAAGAACAACTTATACTTGATACAAGCTACATCGAAAGATGTAGCTTTTTTTTATTAATATGCTTTTATGAATGTTAAAATTAAATGATTAATATATTTAATATGAGTTAATTAATATTTGTAGTACTCTTTTTTAACATTATTTGGCACAAGACTTGAAATTATGCATACATCATAATTAGAACTATAAAATTTAAAAGATGAAAAAAATATTTTTTATTGCTGCTGCAATGTTAGGAGTTGTAAGTTTGAGCGCACAAGAAAAAACAACATCGTCACAATTTGGTATAAAATCGAGTGTTAATATGTCTTCTTTTAATGGAGATGATGTAAAGGACAATGATTATAAAGTTGGTTTTAGTGCAGGTGTTTATGGACATTTTCCAATTACTGATCAATTTGCTGTTCAACCAGAGGTAAATTTTACAAGAATGGGAGGAAAGTACAAAGATGAAGTAATGGAAGTAGGAAATACAACTGTAAAAAGTAAAAACAAAACGACTTTAGATTATATTCAAGTTCCAATCATGTTCAAATACTATCCTGCTGCATCTCGTTTTAATATAGAGGCTGGTCCACAATTTGGATTTAATCTGTATGCGAGCAACAAACAATCTACAAGTACATATGCGAATAATACCGTTTACACAACAGAACAAAAGTTTGATGTAAAAGATGATGTAAAAAACTTTGACTTTGGTGTTAACTTCGGTTTGGGATATAATGTAACAGACAATATCAATGTTGGAGCGAGATATTATATGGGATTAACTAAAATAGGAGATAATAAAAACAATAACAATGTAGAAGTTGGAGATGTAAAAAATCATTCGTTTTCTATAGGAGTTGGATATTCGTTCTAATCGAGAATATTAAGCATAAACAAAAGGATTCTGAAAATTTTCAGAATCCTTTTTTGTGTTTTTATAAAATTTAGTATTAATCTTTCAAAGCAATTTTTTTGATGGATTGTGTCAAAATTATTTTATTAATGATGAATAAAATGATCACGATGATTAATCCAAAACTGAACACTTCCCAAATGTGAGAAGTTTCTGTTGCCATAAATTTTCCGACTTTTTCTTTGATGATATCTAAAACAAAATAAACTAACGGAATCGAAATAAGATAACTAATCAACATGAATATAATTGAAAATTTAAGATACGGACGAGCCAATTGATTGATGTTATATCCAATCAAAAATAAATCTTTCGTTTTGTGTTTATTCTTTTCAATCATCAATTGAAAGTTAATAATCATCAACCAAATCGCTGCGAAAACAATGATTAAACCAATAAATAAAACCAACGAAAAAGCTAATTTTAGATAATACGTCAATTCATTATTTTTCAATTCATCTTTGTTGATATCATAATTTTGTTGCTCAAAATAAGTCGAAGCATTTTCATCTCCTTGAGATTTCGTTTCAACAACAATTCGCGAAGGTTCTGTATTTTTTTGAGGCGCATAAGTTTGATTTGCCCATTCCAAAAAGTTTTCAGGAACTAAAATCGTATTAATTTTAGTCGTAAAATCGACAATTCTTGCTTGATATACTTTCTGATTTTCTCCTTTTCCTAAAATCAATTGAAAAGGAATTTTAGTAAATAATCCTTCCGAAACTTGTGGTAAACCTTGACTTGTTGCAAAACCAAAATTGTACAAATTCAAATAACTTTTCGGAATAATAATCGGAATAAAATCTTGTCCTTCTTGCCATTTCCAATCCGATTCTTTGACATCAATAAAATCTTCTGGAACAGATTCGAAAAATAAATCAGTCGAAAAACCACGAATTCCAGCAACACCACCAACTTGCAATTTTACAGGAAACTGACTGCTTTTGAATGTTCCGACTTTCGCAACAAAATTTTGCGATTTCAAATCGTTAATTTCATCTTCACTAAAACTTGGCTTTTCTCCAGTTAACGTTTGTAAAGACGATATTTTTTTGTTCAAAACTACATAATTTGCTTTCCAAACTGAGCTATCTTCTCCAAAATTTTTGGCATAATCCAAATAAATTGTTCCAGCTAAAATCAAGATAAAAAATCCGATAATAGAGAAAAAACAAAAGGTTGTAATTCGCAAAAAACTTAGGTTTTTACGAACTAATTTTTCGATTAAAGTTTTAGAGTTGAATGACATTTGCAAGGCGTTTATCGTGAATTTCGTGTAAGCTTGTAAAGATGATTCCAGCGTTATTTTTTGCAGCTTCTTCGGTAACCAAATCAATCAAAAGTTGTTGATTCACTTCGTCCAAATGACTAAAAGGTTCGTCTAAAAGTAAAAAATCAAATGGTTGACAAAGTGCACGAATCACCGCAATTCGTTGACGTTGACCATAAGAAAGATGAATCGCTTTTTGATGTAAATGACTTTTTAAACCAACTTTTTCAATCCATTCAATAATTTGATTTTCGGATTGATGTTGCGTTAATACATTTTTTAATTGAATATTTTCCATCAAAGTCAATTCTTCAAACAAATGTAAACCTTGAAAAACATAGGCGATTTTTTCACGTCTAATTTTTGTCCAATCATTCAAAGAATAATTCTTAATATTTCGTCCATCAAATAAAACTTCTCCGTCATAATCTTTTCTATCACCGTACAAAATATTAATCAACGTCGATTTTCCAACACCAGAATGTGCAACGATTTGATAAATATTTCCGCTCGAAAAAGTGTATGTATTTTTCCAAATTTCAGATTGTTCGAACCCAAATTCTTTCAAAGGATGCGGAACAAGTTGACTGATTTTAATTTCCATTTTGTTGTGCAGCTTGGTTGAAAAATAGTGAATAAGCTTGGTCTAAAAGTAAGAAAATCACTTCCAAACTATTTTTATCCGTCTTTTTCATATGTATTTTTCCTGTTTTTGTGTATTCATTCGAAACGCGGTAATCGATGTGATCAAAATTGGATAAAACCGTTTGCATTTCTTTCGTATTTCCGAACGGAATTTGTTGATAAATATAATTTTGAACTTCTTTTGGGTATTGATCAAAATTTAAATTCACGTAACCAAACATCGGATTTGAAGCGTTTGTAGCATATTCTGACGTAACAAAATTTGAAGAACTTACCATGTTGTTCAAATATTGATTCATGATCGATTGATTATTTGTGATGTACATCAAATTGTTTTTGTACGTCATATAAATCTTCATATTTGTGGAAATTGGCAGCATGTAATAAGGTCCAATTTTCTGAATATTTTCTTGATGGGCTTTAATAAATTCGTTGAAGAAAAGATCGTTTTTCATTTTTCCTCCCAAAACAAATTGCGGATAAACAACTTGCTTAATAAAAGCTTCTTTCTTACCAAAAAAATCATTTGGATTAAATGCTTTTCCGATCTCAAAATCATATACACTAAACAAAGCTTCGCCTTCGAAACTTTGTTCTAATTTGTTCAAATCAATGTCATATTGTTCTAAAAAAGTAGTCAAGAAATTTTGATTTTCGAACACATAACGGGTGTTTGCAGGATAAATACCAAGTCCAATATTCATGTAACTTTGTGCAGGAAAATATTTAAAAAAATCAGTATTGATTTTTGATTTCCACATCGGATGTTTTTGCAATTCAACTTTTGTAATCGCATCTGGATGAAATTTCTGCGTAAAACTAATTCCGTCCGAAGTAAATGAAATAAAATTAACCCAAGAACTTTTTGTAAAATCAAGGTTTTTCTTTTCAGAACTTTCATGTTTTGAAAAGTTCTTCAAGAAATTTCCTGTGTACCAAATGTTGATATCCTGCGAGTTTTTAACAAAATCTCCAAAACTATTATTTTCCTTCGCAAGTGAATGTTTATCGTTGATAATTTTCGTAAAATAATCTTGAATTGCTTTTTCTCCAACACCAAATTCAGAAACAATCAATAAAAATTGAGATTTATTCCAAGCCATAAACGGTTTATTGAATCCAGAAATCGTCGTAAAACCATCTTTCTTTTCAAACGAAATATTTTTTTTGTATAAACCTTTGTAAATGGTTGATAAATGTTTTTCAAACTGATCTTTGTCGCGCATATTTGTAATCAACGCAACCATATTTTTTCCATTAATTTTTTGCCCAAAAAGGTAAATAGGACTGATAATATCTACGCCTGCTGAGGTCGGATTGTTTTTGATATCATTTAATAATTGATCAAAAGTCGGATCTTGATTTTTAAGTTCGCCTTCGGCTAATTGATAAATTTTGTATTGTTCTAATTTCTGAAAATTACCTTTTTCTGCAATTGATTTTGGATTTATCAACGCAACAAAATCTGCATCTGTTGGAATCAAAACCGTATAATCTTCGTTTTTGGAACAACTTGCAAAAAGCAAAATAATGAATAGAATCGAGTAATATTTGAAGCCTTTTTTCATCGAAAAAATATCTTTAAAAATTGTTGTTAATTATTTGGTTAATGCTGAATTAAATCTGAAAACATCTGATTTTTATTCAAGAATTGTTAAATCTATAATATCGGGATAAATTTAAGCAATTATTAATATGATTTTCGTTTCTATAACAATAAAAATATGTAAAAATTTCTTATATTCGCACTCCTTGATTTAGAAGAAATAAGAAAGAATTCGATGGCAAAAAAGTTTAGAGAATATAAGCACTTAGACTTGGTACAAGTCTCAAAAGAAACGTTAGAAGATTGGAAACAAAATAATGTTTTCGAGAAAAGTATTTCTACGCGCGATGGAAATCCATCTTTTGTGTTCTATGAAGGTCCTCCTTCTGCAAACGGAAAGCCAGGGATTCACCACGTTTTAGCACGTTCTATCAAAGATATATTTTGTCGTTACCAAACCTTGAAAGGAAAACAAGTTTTTCGTAAAGCGGGTTGGGATACGCACGGTTTACCAGTAGAGTTGGGAACTGAGAAAGAATTAGGAATTACTAAAGAAGATATTGGAACTAAAATTTCAATTGAAGAATATAACGAAGCGTGTAAACGTACAGTAATGCGTTACACAGATTTGTGGAATGATTTGACTGAAAAAATGGGTTATTGGGTGGATATGGAAGATCCATATATCACATATAAACCAAAATATATGGAGTCTGTTTGGTGGTTGTTGAAACAAATCTATAACAAAGATTTGTTGTACAAAGGTTATACAATTCAACCATATTCTCCGAAAGCTGGTACAGGTTTATCTTCACACGAGTTAAATCAACCAGGAACTTATCAAGATGTTACGGATACAACGATTGTTGCTCAATTTAAAGTAAAGAAAGATTCTACGACTCTATTCAATAATTTTGATGGAGATGTGTATTTCTTAGCTTGGACAACGACACCTTGGACGTTGCCATCAAATACAGCGTTAACAGTTGGTCCAACTATCGATTATGTTGTAGTTGAAACATTCAATCAATATACATTCGAGCCAATTCGCGTAATTTTAGGAAAACCATTGGTTGCTAAACAATTCGGTAAACCATATTTCTTAGCAGAAACAGAAGAAGATTTCAAAGTTTATGCGGCAGGAAATAAGACAATTCCTTACAAAATTGTTGGAGAATACAAAGGTGCTGATTTAGTTGGAACGCGTTATGAGCAATTATTACCTTGGGCGTTGCCTTACGAAAATGTAGAGAATGCTTTCCAAGTAATTCCTGGAGATTTCGTAACAACAGAAGATGGTACAGGTATCGTACACACTGCGCCTACTTTTGGTGCGGATGATGCGCGTGTTGCAAAAGATGCAGGTGTTCCTCCAATGTTGGTATTAGATACGCATGGAAATCCTGTTCCTTTAGTAGATTTACAAGGTCGTTTTGTGGCTGACTTACCAGAAGGTTACGGAGGTAAATATGTGAAAAATGAATATTACGATGATGGAACTGCTCCTGAAAAATCGGTTGATGTAGAAATCGCGATTTTATTGAAAGAGGAGAATAAAGCGTTCAAAGTAGAGAAATATAAACACAGTTATCCACATTGTTGGAGAACCGACAAACCGATTTTATATTATCCATTAGATTCTTGGTTCATCAAAGTAACGGATGTAAAAGACCGTATGGTTGAATTGAATAAAGAAATCAATTGGAAACCTAAAGCAACTGGTGAAGGACGTTTCGGAAACTGGTTAGAAAATGCGAACGATTGGAACTTATCTCGTTCTCGTTATTGGGGAATTCCATTGCCAATTTGGAGAACTGAAGAAGGGGACGAAGTAACTGTAATTGGTTCTGTAGAAGAATTAGTTGCTGAAATTGAAAAATCAATTGCGGCAGGCGTAATGACTTCTAATCCTTTCCAAAATTTCGAAGTTGGAAATATGACAGAAGAAAACTATGATTTGATCGACTTACACAAAAATGTAGTAGATGAAATTACATTAGTTTCTGCATCTGGAAAACCGATGAAAAGAGAAGCTGATTTGATTGACGTTTGGTTTGATTCTGGAGCAATGCCTTATGCGCAAGTTCACTATCCATTCGAAAATAAAGAATTGATTGATAACGGAACAATGTATCCAGCTGATTTTATTGCAGAAGGTGTCGATCAAACACGTGGTTGGTTCTATACATTACATGCAATCGGTACATTAGTTTTTGATTCGAAAGCGTACAAAAATGTAATGTCAAACGGATTGGTTTTAGACAAAAACGGACAAAAAATGTCTAAACGTCTAGGAAACGCAGTCGATCCATTTGATACATTGGCAACTTATGGTCCTGATGCAACGCGTTGGTACATGATTGCGAATGCGCAACCTTGGGAAAACTTGAAATTTGATATTGCTGGAGTTGACGAAGTTCGTCGTAAATTCTTCGGAACATTATACAATACCTATTCATTCTTCGCTTTATATGCGAATGTAGACGGATTTACATTTGAGGAAGAAGAAATTCCTGTAAATGAAAGAGCTGAATTGGATCAATGGATTATTTCTGAATTGAATACATTAACGAAAAAAGTTGATGCATTTTTAACTGATTATGAACCAACAAAAGCAGCTCGTGCAATTCAAGAATTTGTGATTGATAATTTATCAAACTGGCACGTTCGTTTATCAAGAAGACGTTTCTGGAGAGGTGATTATTCGAAAGATAAAATTGCAGCTTACCAAACATTGTACAAAGTTTTAGAAACTGTTTCAATTTTAGGTTCGCCAATCGCACCATTCTTCATGGATCGTTTATACAAAGATTTGAACGCAGCTACAGGTAAAAATGCAGCAGAATCTGTGCATTTAGCAGATTTCCCAGTTGCAGACGAATCATTGATTAAAGCCGAATTAGAAGAGCAAACACATTTAGCACAAACGGCAACAAGTATGATTTTATCACTACGTAAGTTGAGTGATAATAAAGTACGTCAACCATTACAAAAAGTAATGATTCCTGTGTTGAATGATACGATGAAAGCTAATTTGGAAGCTGTATCAGAATTATTGAAACAAGAAGTTAACGTTAAAGAAATTCAACTTTTAACAAACGAAGAAGCATCAAATCTTTTAGTGAAATCTATCAAACCTAATTTCAAGACTTTAGGTCCGAAATATGGAAAAGAAATGAAGGCTATTTCGGCTGCTACAGCAGAATTGACGAATGAAGAAATTGTTAAATTAGAGCAATCAGGTAAAATAGATTTGTTAATTGACAACAAAACATTAACTTTAGATTTAGAAGATTTTGAAATTGCTACAAAAGACATCCCAGGATGGACTGTAGCGTCTAATTCTACATTGACAGTAGCACTTGATTTACAATTAACTGAAGAGTTAATTAATGAAGGTGTTGCACGTGAATTGGTAAACAGAATTCAAAATCTACGTAAAGAAACCGGACTAGAAGTAACCGACAAAATTATACTTAACTTAAAAAATGATGAATCAATCGTAAATGCAGTCGAGCAAAACAAAGATTACATTTGTTCTGAGACATTAGCAGAAGATCTTGTTTTACAAGACCAAGTTGCAAATGGGTCAGAGGTTGAAATTAATGGATTGATGACGCAAATTGCGATTACTAAATTGTAAGCGTATGGCAACAACAGATGAAAAAGTAAGGTACTCTGATGCAGAGTTGGAAGAGTTTAGAGCAATAATTCAAGAGAAATTAGATCAAGCGATAAAAGATTACGAATTATTGAAAGAAGCTTACACAAACGATAGTAACAATGGTACTGACGATACGTCTCCAACGTTCAAAGCGTTTGAGGAAGGTTCTGAAACCATGTCGAAAGAACAAAATGCACAATTAGCAGCACGCCAAGATAAATTTATCCGTGACCTGAAAAATGCATTGTTACGTATTTCGAACAAAACATACGGTATTTGCCGTGTAACAGGAAAATTAATTAACAAAGATCGTTTGAAATTAGTTCCGCATGCTACATTAAGCATCGAAGCTAAAAATATGCAACGTTAATCAAGTATTTTGAAAAAAGTAGTACTCATTACCATTTTGGTTTTAATCATAGACCAAATCTCAAAATTTTACGTGAAAACACACTTTTTTTTAGGTGAAGACGTAGATGTTTTGGGTTGGTTTAAAATAGCATTTGTAGAAAATCCTGGAATGGCATATGGAATGCATTTCGGAGGAGAAACAGGTAAAATCGTTTTATCACTTCTACGAATTGCTCTAATCGGAATGATTATCTACTATATTAATGCATGGTCGAAAAAACTAAATAATAATTTCTTTATCATTCCGATTGCGCTTGTTTTGGCAGGTGCTATAGGGAATGTGCTTGATGGAATTTTTTATGGCGTTATTTTCGATAAAGGAACTACTTACAATGAAATGTTTCAGGATTGGGTAGGGTATCAAGGTGTCGCACAAGCAAACTTTGCTGGTTATTCTGGTTGGTTTACGGGCTGTGTCGTAGATATGCTTTATTTCCCAATTGTGGAGTTTGATTGGCCTTCTTGGATTCCAATTATAGGTGGACAACATTATAAGTTCTTTCAGCCTGTATTTAATATCGCAGATTCGGCTATTTTTATTGGAGGACTTACTTTGTTCCTTTTCCGTAAAAAAGCCTTTACAACCGAAAATGGTGTAAGATTAAGATTTTAAAAAGATAATCCCTCAGTTCAAACACTGAGGGATTTTTTATTATATTTATTTGAACAAGAATTGATTTTTATGAATAGTTGGTTTAATCTTTTAACTGAAATGAAAGTTGTGACAAGAATGATTTGTTTAAATATGTCACGATTTATCATATCAAAAGTTGTTCTTATGATAAGAGCTTTATAGGTAAAAGTATTTCTTTAGATAATATAATATCAATCATTAATAAAGATTCTATTAATATTCAATATGATATTTTGGAAATATTTGTAGTAATAAAGGAAGATGATATAAGTGATTTAATCGTAACATATAATCCTTTCGAATTATTTGAGAATTCCTACGTTTATAAAGTAATTTCTAATATTAATGAAGAACTGAAGAATCAGTTTATCATCAATTCAGAAAAAGTCAAATGATTATGAAATTGAAAAAATATTTACCATTTGTGATTTTTATTATTGCTGTATTAGCGTTAATACAAATTAGATATAGACATGTAGGAAAAAAAGAATTCGAATTTTTTTATTCAACGTCAATAAATTCAAAACAAAAATCTATATCTGCAGGAACAGGAGGTACGAGAATAACTTTAGTTGATAATAGAAGATTTATTTTTTAACCTTATACAAACAAAGGGATTACTTTTGATCATATATTAAAAGAAGGAGATGTAATAATAAAAAAAGAATATTCAGATTCTCTTATTTTAATAAAAAATGAAGGAGAATTTATTTTTAAATTTCGAAAATTTTAATAACTTGTTCTGGACATATTATTAAATAATAAAAACTAAACTTTCCTTCATCAAAATATTTTTTAGATGATTATAATATTTTACATCGAAGGAGACGGAGCATACGTATAATCATCATCTTTTTTGTAAATCAACTTCGAATTTAGATCTTGTAATTCTGTAATTTTTCCATTCTTCTTGATGATTTTTAATTTTGAAACTTCATTCGTTTTCCGATTTTTCAGTTCAAGAATATTATTTACTATTTTAACATCATAATTATCAGCTTGCATTAATATAGATCTAGCGATAATATCTCCATTTTCATCAGGTACGATTTTCGATTTATACTCTGTTTCTTCAGGGTAACTATTTGTTCTTATAAAAGCAGAATAATCATTGACTTGTAAAATTATTTCATAAGGAGATTCGGCTGGTAATAATGTGTCTTTTTCTAGTTTCCAAATAAAGTATTCGTTGTTAAAAGTTGGTTGATATAACTTAGCTTTCGGAGGTTCTGGAAGAGATGGAACTTTCTTTATTTTAGGAGGTGCTAAAGTTGTTTTCTTTTTATTTTGCCCAAAGGAAATATTAGAAATAACAATGAATATTAGAAATAATAATTTGGTAGTTTTCATAAGAGTTGATTTATATGAAATTACAAAAAAACTATTTATAATAAAAAAACTCCTTTCAATTTCTTGAAAGGAGTTCTGTTGTGGTCCCTACTGGATTCGAACCAGTGACCCCCTGCTTGTAAGGCAGGTGCTCTGAACCAACTGAGCTAAGAGACCTTTTAGAATTTTATTTGAAAGACTTTCTATTGTCTTTATGTGGTCCCTA
>NZ_DKHL01000001.1:33609-154752 GCF_002453775.1 Empedobacter sp. UBA6745 | reverse complement strand
ACCAACTGAGCTAAGAGACCTATTTAGAATTTTATTTAAAAGACTTTCTAATGTCTTTATGTGGTCCCTACTGGATTCGAACCAGTGACCCCCTGCTTGTAAGGCAGGTGCTCTGAACCAACTGAGCTAAGAGACCTTCGTAATTGGATTGCAAATATAGGGCTGTTTTTGAATAATCCAAATAGTTAAAATGAAAAAAATTAAATAAAATTTAATGTTAGGGCTTAACTCTTTTCATTTCAAAGAAATAATTTTTCAGATTTTAAAAAGAAATATTCGTCTTTTTCTTTTTCTCTTCAATTTTAACCCCTTTAAACAGGTAAATAATCCCAATAAATGAGATAGAAATGGTGATGATAGAGAAAATAAATGCCGCACTTGTGGCTAAAGTTTCATCAAAATTGAATCGATGTGCAGCGTACATAAACACAGCTTCTCTAATCCCAAATCCACTAAACGAGATAATCGATAAGATCCCTGAAACTAAAAAGATCAATAAATATATACTGAAATTATCTGGATGAATATTCAATCCTTCTAAAACAAAATACAACATACCGACTTGTATCAATTGCAATACAATTGAATAAATCATCGAGTTATAAAATGTGCGTCTATGAATAGGGAAAATCATTCCTAAAATAAATGGAACAGCTATAAAACCAACCAAAGAAAGGATTAATGAACCATATTGTACCCAAGGATAATCAGTCAGATTTGATAAAAATATTAGGAAGATGATGATGAGTAACATTGCACAAAGACCGATAATTTTGTCAAGAAAAACCGCCTGCGAAATTTCTTTTAGACTGATTTTATAGTTTTTATTCAACACATAAACTTTGTATGCATCACCGCCAATTCCGCCTGGAACAAAGGTGTTGTAAAACATTCCTAAGAAATACAAACGTGCATTTGATTTGTATGATAAATCGAGGTTAATATCTCTGAAATAATAATCTAATCGGAAAACAGACAAGGCTTGCGAAAGAACATAAAGGATAACAGCAATAAAAATATACGCCCAATTTGCATTTTTGTAATGACTGAAAATATCAAAAATATGTAGTTTAACAAAGAAGATATAATAGATTAACGCAATACTAATCGTTAATTTAATTCCTGTTATAATATATTTTTTAGTTTTTGGATTCAATTGAAATCTTTTGATAATTAACGCACAAATTTAGAGAATCTTCTAATAACCATTCAAAAAATTATTTATCTACCAATATTTGCCTGATATTATGTAGTTTTGCGGATAAATTAATCGAATCATGCAATCAAAAGTTATTGTAATTACAGGCTCTTCTTCGGGGGTAGGATTGACTTTGGCAAATTATTTTTACGATAAAGGACATCAAGTTTATGGTTTATCAAGAACAGCTAAAGGTCAAGAAAAATTTAAACATATTGCAACAGATGTTTCGGATAAAGAAAATGTAAAACGTAGTTTTCAGCAGATTTTTTCGGAAACGAACAATCAAATTGATGTGTTGATTAACAATGCTGGAATTGGAATGTTAGGTGCTGTGGAAGATGCTTCGAAAGCTGATATCGAGAAATTATTGGACGTTAATGTGTACGGGCCTATTTATACAATGCAGGAGGTTTTACCTACAATGCGTGCGCAAAAAAACGGTTATATCCTGAATGTTTCTTCGATTGCGAGTAACAATGGTTTACCGTTTAGAGGTTATTATTCAGCTTCTAAAGCGATGATTGATCGTTTGGTTGAATCGGCTCGTTTAGAAAATCGTCATACAGGAGTGGAAATTGCAACATTGAATTTTGGAGATATCAAAACCAATATTGCAGAAGGTCGTGTGAAAACTTTTGTTTCAAAATTTTATCAAAAAAGATACGATGCAATGGTTGCCGATATCGATCACGAAGTGCAAGATGGTACACCAACAGAAGATTTGATTCCGATTATCGAAAATATTTTGGCTCAGAAGAATTTGAAACCACATTATTATATTGGAAAATCGATGCAGAAATTTTCTGTAACCTTGAAAAATATTTTACCTCAAAAAATGTTCGAAAATATTATTGCAAAATATTCAAAATTAGATTAATCCATGGAAGAAATTATTTGGCATTACAAATCTTTTGATGATTTAACGTCGAAAGAGCTATATAAAATAGTGCAATTGCGCAACGAAGTTTTTGTAATAGAGCAGGATTGTATTTATCAAGATTGCGATGATAAAGATTTGGTTTGTGGACATCTTTGGGCAACGATTGGTGATGAGGTTACGGCATATTCTCGAATTGTACCAAAAGGAATTTCGTATGAAAATGAACCTTCAATTGGTCGCGTAATTTCGAATCAAAAGTTTCGCCGTTATGGATTAGGAAAACAATTGATGAAAAATTCGGTTCAAGTCATCGAAAATCAATTTAAAACATCTGAAATCAGAATTTCAGCTCAATCTTATTTGAAAGAGTTTTATTCTTCATTTGGTTTCAAACAAGTTTCGGAAGAATATTTAGAAGACGATATCCCGCATATCGAAATGTTGAGAAAATGAAATTCTTAAAATACTTTTTCATTACGCTGTTTTCGGCTTTCATTGCATTGGTTTTGGTTGATGTTTATTATTCAAATCAACTCAAAAAAATGGCTTTGTTTAGCGGAGAAGTACAAGAATGGAATCAAATAAGAGAAGGAAAAACGAATGTTGAATTGGCTATTTTTGGTTCTTCTCGAGCATTTATTCAAATTAATCCGAATATTTTAGAAAAAGATTTAAAACTGACCACGCATAATTTTGGATTAAACGGGAGTAAATTTAAAATGCAATTGTATCGTTTCAATTTGTATTTGAATCATAATCCAAAACCGAAAGTTGTTGTTTGGAATTTAGATACTTTTTCGTTTTCACACATTGATGAAGTTTTTCAACCAAATCAATATGCGCCATTTATGTTGTGGAATTTTAAACTTTATGCTGCATTAAAAGAATATAAAGACACGAAATTGGTTGATTTTATTGTACCGCTTTATCGTTACAGAGATCAAACGTATTGGAAAGATCAAATTGTAAGGGCTAAGAAAGAAAAATTGCATAAAGATGGACTTTTTCGTGATGATGGTTTCAAATCATATAACCGAAAATGGAATGTTGATTGGGAAAAAATGAAAAAGAAAAACTCCGATTTTGATTTTTCAGATTATGCTTTATTAGAAGAATTAATTGCGAAATGTGAGCAAGAAAATATTCAGTTAGTTTTTACAATTGCACCCGAATTTTATAAAGGTCAAGATTATATGTTGAATCGAGATGAAGTGATTAATCGTTATCAAACAACATTACAAAAATATCACCTTCCGTTATTAGATTATTCGAGCGATTCGATTAGTTTTGATCAAAAATATTTCTACAACACAACGCACATGAATTATAAAGGTGCGGATACCTTTACAAAAGAATTAGCGAAAGATTTGAAAAAATATATAAAATAAAAAATCTCGTAAACCAAATGGTTTACGAGATTTTTAGTTATTGTTGAAGCGATTTGTATTCACTTAAAACTTCATCTTTTGAAAACTCTTTGTTGTAAACTTTCAATTCATCGAAGCTAACATTTTCTAATGAAATTTGCTTTAATGGAAACGTCAACGTTTTTACTTTATGAAATGAAATCTCTTTTCCTTTTTTATCTTTGTAAGGCAAAATGATTTCTTCTGTTTCCATTTTTTTAACCAGTTTTCCATTTACATACAAGCTTGTATTTTCTTTATTCCCTGTGATTGTAATAAAATTCCAGTCATTTAAATTCAAATGATCAGTCATCTGATAAGAATAACCATCACGCTTATATCCGACAGAATTTTTATTCAGTTCAAAGGTTGCGTTTTTTGATTTGAATAAAACATTTGCATTCTCTGCGTTAGATTTCAACCAAAAAGAAATGGTGTAGCTATTTCCAATCTCTTCTAACGGAAGATTTAATGTTGTTGTGCTATTCAATGAATTGTTAATAATTCCTTTTGCAAAAGAAGAATTATTTGAAGTGACTTTTTCATTGAAAAAACCGGAAATATCTTCTACAGAATTTTCAAACGGAAGATGAATAATTTGGCGAGTTTCTTCTCCAAAATATCCCCTTAAATTAATTCCTGGAGCTTCTGCAACGTTTATTTTTTTCTGATTAAAATCGAATAAAGCTGGATTATTATCACTTGCAGTCCACATTTTTTCAGCCAAAACTTGTATCGCAGGAAAAGCTCTGTTGTGTACATCTTTTTCAGAAATTCCATTGCCAGCAATATCATTCCAAATCCCAAACATTCCGCCTACAACAGTTGGGTCTCCTTTCTCAAATGTTATATTACCAATATTACGCGGCTCCCAATTGTTATAAATATTGTTGACATTTAGATAATCGTAATAATATCCAGCTGCAGGAACAATATAGAACCAACCGTCAGGAGTAGATATTTGTTTGTAACCCAATTTTTTCATTTCAACAGGATCTGCATATCCGTTGTACCACATATTTAGTGTGACATTTTTCGAGGTTACAGGAGTTTTTCCTTGCGCATGCGTAAGCGCTCCCCAAGCACGTACATCTTTTCCATTTTTCTGAACAGCTTTTATAAGAAAATCCGTAAATTTTCTGAACGACTCAGCTTCTTTTTTATCATATTCATCTGTTCCAATATGAACTTCTTTTCCTATAAATAAAGGATCTTGTCCTTTTGTGTATTCATCAAAAATAGCTTGAACAACTTCGTAAGTTTTTGGATTAGCTAAATCCAAATGATCTTTTCCATATTTATCACTTCCGATTTCAGGAATTACTTTTGTAATGGACAAAGAATGTGCAGGAACATCGATTTCAGGAATAATCTTAATTCCATATCGAAAAGCTTTTTTCTGTAAATCTTTAAATTCTTGTTTAGTATAATGACCATCTGCTGAAGTTAAACCTGAATATGTTTCATTTTCTAAGCGAAAACCCGAAGGTGTTTTATCCCAATCGAAATCGAAATATTTGTGAAATGCATTGTCATTTAAATGAATTTGAAAGTTGGATATTTTATAATAAGACAATATTTCGACGTAATCATTTAAAAAATCAATGGTAAAAAACTTTCGTCCAACATCCAAGATTAATCCACGTTCCGAATAAGTAGGATAATCTCTAATTTCTCCTTTCAGAATACTGTTTTTAGTTTTGGATTGATCTAATAATTGCAAAATTGTACGAGTTGCAAATACATTTCCAGTATAAGTTGGCGCAGAAAGCTGAACGAAATCTCCAATTTCCATTGCGTATCCCTCGTTTCCTAATGTTGTGTCTTTATGCTTAGAGATATAAATATCTCCTTTTGAAACTTTTTTTGTCGAAGTAATTTCTAATTTGTAACCGAACTGTTTTTGGAGATCTTCTTGTAATAATTTAGCAACTTCCAAATTTTCAGAATTGACATTTTCAATCACAATTTTTGAAGAAGAAGTTAAATTAAATTCTCCTTTTTCTCCGTGCCATTCACGCAAAGATGGAATTACAAAAGGTTTTGAATTGATACCTGTGTTTGTATATTTTCCGTTTATTTTTAAATTTTTTACAGGGATTTCTGTTGTGGCTTTATCTGATTTTCGAGTTATTTTGAATAATAAATTAATTGATTTAGAAATTAAAGGTTGATTTATTTTTCCATTCAAATCAATGATTGTTTGATTGTCAGAACCAATTAATTCAAAATTATACTTGTTCTGTTTCGGTAAAGAAAGGGTTTTACCATCAATTTTTATATTTGATTGAAGTTGAGATTGTAATTGAACAACTTCTATGCTATCAATTTTTGTTTGTGCGAAGATGGTTTGATGAGAGGAAAAAAGTAGGAGAGTAAGGGAGAGTTTTTTTGAAATTGTGGTAAAATGATTCATTTTTAATTTATTAAATAATCTACGATAGACCATTATTGTGTTAATTATTTAATAAAAATAGGAATCTATTTTGAATATAGCTTAAATCTTTTGCAGTTCTTTCTCTTTTTTTTGTGTTAAATAAACGCCTGATAAAATCATTCCGAATCCAAATAAATGGATCCATGAGATTTTTTCACCGACTAAAAATCCCCAAAAAACAGAAACTACGGGCATTAAATAAGTCACCATTGAGGCGAACATCGAACCTGTAGATTGTATCAATCGGTAGAATAATATCATCGCTAAGGCAGTTCCTAAAAGTCCTAAAATAGCGACAAAACCTAAACTTTTTAATTGTTGTTCTGTTCCTTCAAATACATCAAAAAATCCTGAAATAATTAAAATTAGAACTGAAGGTAATAACCAAATTGTAAACAAAGCTGATGATAATTGAAATGAAGGAACGTCGTTTAAATAGCGTGTTAAGATTAAACTGTTTAGACCGTAAAGAGCAGTTGCTAATACAATTAATAAACAATGTAAAAGACTATTTTCCCCAGAAAAACCATCGCCACCAATTAATAAAACAGCTCCGATAAATCCGATTATTGCTCCTAAAACTTGATTTTTAGTTCCTTTAATATTGAAAAATAAAGCACCAAAAAGTAAAATAAATAATGGGACTAAAGAATCTAAAATCCCAGCCATTGAACTTGAAACATGTGTTTGCGCCATTGGGAATAAAAACATTGGAATGAAATTTCCGCAGAAACCAGCCAATGCGACATATTTTAATTTGTTTTTCGGAATTTTAAATAGACTTGGAATTCCCCAAATAGCCAAAATTCCTCCAGCAATTGTTAGTCGTAATGCTCCAACTTGATACGGCGTGTATGCAACCAATCCTTGCTTGATGAGAATAAACGAGCTTCCCCAAGTTAGCGCCAAAACGCCAAGGATGATCCAATGTTTTAGTTCGATTTTCATTTTTCTAAGTTTGCGCAAAGATGCACATTTCAGATGATTTTATTGAGCTGTTATTTACAAAAACAATCTGTTGTATGGTCATTTACCATTCCGGTCGCCTGCATATGTGCATAAATAGTGGTTGAACCAAAGAATTTGAAGCCACGTTTTTTCAAATCTTTTGCAATTTGATCTGAAATTTCGGTTGTGGCAGGAACTTCTTTTATCGAATTCCAATTGTTGATAATTGGTTTGTTATCAACGTATTTCCAGATGAAATCGGAGAAAGAACCGAATTCTTTCTGAATTTCTATAAATAATTTTGCATTATTAATTGCTGCCGAAATTTTTCCTCGATGACGAATAATTCCTTCATTTTGTACCAATTCATCAATTTTAGTTTCATTAAATTTGGCTACTTTTTCTACATCAAAATCAGCAAAGGCTTTTCTGAAATTTTCTCGCTTTTTAAGAATTGTAAACCAACTTAATCCTGCTTGAAAAGATTCGAGAATCAAAAATTCGAATAAAATTTTATCATCTTTCACAGGTTTTCCCCATTCATTATCGTGATAATCGATATAATCTTGGTCTTTATTTACCCAAGCGCAACGTGTTTTTTCCATGGTTTTTTATTGTAATTTCTAAATATTTTTATAAGCCTCTTCAACCGAATAAACGGGTAATTGACATGTATAATTTTCGCAAATATGAATGGATGTTTTATTTTGGATGAATCGATTTTGAGTGATTTCTAAATTTTCAGTTTTTGAAGCAACAAAAATTGCATTCGGAACATAACATTGTTGAATTTGCTTCGAAAATTTTAATGCATTTTCGCCAACGATTACAATTTCTTTGAATGGATAAGCGAAATTTAGATACAACTGAATCCAATTTGCAAAACCAGTTGGATAATCGTGAATTTTTTCTTCGATATTGGTTAACATTTGTTTCGCTTGTTCAATGTATTTTTCTTGATTGAGAATCTTCCCTAGTTTGAATAAATTATTTGCCATAACAGAATTTGAAGATGAAATAACATTGTCATAAATCTCAAATGTTTCATTAACCAAAGGCGTGTCATAATGTGATTTGTACGCAAACATTTTATTCTTGTGATTATAAAATTGATTGAAAACTTCTTCTGTTAAGGTTTGAGCAGTTTCTAAATAATGCATTTCTGAAGTAATTTCATAAAGCTTGATTAATGCTTCAATTATTAACGCATAATCATCCAAAAATCCTGGAATTGTTGTTTGATTATCCTTATAATTTCTGAACAAGATTTCACCATTCCATTGATTTTCTAAAATAAAATTGGTTGCATTTTTTGCTAAATCAAGATATTCATCATTTTCAAACGTAATAAATGCGTCGCACAAACCTTTTATGGTTAAAGCATTCCAAGAAGTTAAAACTTTTTCGTCGCGATGAGGTTTTATACGTTGTTTACGAATTGGATTAAGAATTTTTTTCCATTCATTAACTTTGGTTTGAAGTTCTGTTGTTGTGATATTCTGTTTCGATGCAAAATCTTCGTCATCTGTCAATCGCATCAAAATATTATTACCATGTTCCCATTCTCCAAATTCATCAACATTATAATAGTGTTGAAATAAGTTGAAATCATCTTTCAATATTGTTTTCAATTCATCCGATTTCCAAACATAATATTTTCCTTCTTCGCCTTCAGAGTCGGCATCAATAGCAGAATAAAAAACATTTTCAGTCGAAAGCATTTCATCTTTCAACCAATTAATCGTTTCTTCGACAACTGTTTTATATTCCTTTTCTTCATAAATTTTATATGCATTCGAATAAAGCGAAAGCAATTGTCCGTTATCGTAAAGCATTTTTTCGAAATGTGGAACTTTCCAATACGGATCAACAGAATAGCGAGAAAAACCACCTTTTAGTTGATCGTAAATTCCACCAAAAGCCATTCTATCTAATGTAATTTTGGTTTGAATTAAACAATTTTCATTCTTCGTTTGTACGCCATATCGTAAAATAGCTTCCCAAGCATTTGGTAACATAAATTTCGGTGCACGATTAAATCCGCCCCATTCATCATCAAATTGTTGTTGCCAAAATTCAAATGTTTCATCAATTTTATGTGTTGAAAAAGTTGAAGAAGATTTCAATTCGATTGTTTCCATTTTATTCAGACCATCCGCAATAGAGTTGACATATTCCATTGTTTTAGTTTGATTGTGATGGTATAAATGATTGATGTTTTCTAATAATTCAATCCATTGAACTTTCGGGAAATATGTTCCGCCATAAAAAGGACGACCATCAGGTAAGGCAAAAACATTCAGCGGCCAACCACCAGATTGATGAATTAATTGCGAGACATTCATGTACAAAGCGTCTAAATCAGGACGTTCTTCACGATCAATTTTAATGCAAACAAAATTCTCATTCATCACTTTTGCAACTTCATCGTCTTCAAAAGACTGATGTTCCATCACATGACACCAGTGACAAGCAGAATATCCAATTGAAATAAGCAAAGGTTTGTTGACTTTTTTTGCATGATTCAAAACTTCGTCACTCCAACTTTGCCACCAAACAGGATTGTTTTCGTGTTGTTTCAAATACGGACTTGTCGCTGATTTTAGATTATTTTGTTGAAAATTCATGATTCTTGTTTAGAAATTTAAAGTTCGTACAATTTTTGTGGATGAAAAATTATATTTTCGATAAAAATTAAAACACATGAACATTTACGAATACATTTCTATTGGCGCATATATGGCTCTGATGATTGGAATCGGGATTTATTCCTACCAAAAATCAACAAGTAATTCCGAAGATTTTTTGATTGGAGGAAGGAAGATGGGAGCGGCTGTAACGGCGCTTTCTGCTGGTGCTGCTGATATGAGTGGTTGGTTGTTGATGGGCGTTCCAGGAGCAATGTATTTTACAGGTTTGTCGAGTGCTTGGATTGCAATTGGATTGACAACAGGATGTTTTTTGAACTATATTTTTGTCGCACCGCGATTACGAATTTATACAGAAATCGCTCAAAATTCGATTACTTTACCCGTATTTTTTGAAAATCGTTTCAAAGATAAATCACGTTTATTGCGAATTGTTTCTTCAATATTAATCTTAGTATTTTTTACATTATACACTTCTGCAGGAATGGTTTCTGGAGGTAAATTATTTGAATCAGCTTTTGGATTAGATTATATGACAGGACTTTGGATGACAAGTTTTGTAGTTGTATTATACACTTTTTTAGGAGGTTTTTTAGCGGTAAGTTTAACTGATTTCGTACAAGGAACGATTATGGTTTTGGCTTTGGTTATTGTTCCAATAGTAGCAATTTCTGAAATTGGTGGAGTAGGAGAAACATTTTCATTGATTAATGATAAAGGTGATAAGTATTTAGATTTATTCAAAGGAACTACAACGGTTAGTATTTTGTCGTTGATGGCTTGGGGCTTGGGGTATTGTGGACAACCGCATATTTTAGTACGTTTTATGGCGATTGGTAATCCGAAAGATTTAGCGAAAGCAAGAAATATTGGGATTACTTGGATGATTTTTACAGTTGGTGGAGCTCTTTTAGTTGGTTTAGTTGGAATCGCATATTTAATGAAATATGACCAAACAACAATGTTGACATTCGATAATTCTAAAACAGAAGCTGAGACCATTTTCATTTACTTTTCACGTGTTTTGTTTCATCCATTGGTTGGAGGTTTCTTATTATCAGCAATTTTAGCAGCAGTAATGAGTACTATTTCTTCACAATTATTAGTGACATCAAGTTCGTTAACAGAAGATATTTACAAAGCATTTTTGAACAAAAAAGCAACATCAAAACAGTTATTAACAGCAAGTCGTTTATCGGTTTTGATTGTGGCAGTTATTGCAGTTTTATTATCCTTAACGCCAAAAGATTCTATTCTAAATCTAGTTGGAAACGCTTGGGCAGGATTTGGATCGGCATTTGGACCAGTTATTGTTTTTTCACTTTTTTGGAAAAAAACTTCTTGGCAAGGAGCTTTAGCGGGAATGTTAACAGGTGGAATTGTTGTCTTATCATGGGTTTATGCAAATCATGATTACAAAGATTGGTATGAAATGATTCCAGGATTTATTTCTTCGGTTATCGCAATTTATGTCGTTTCTTTATTGACTCAAAAACCGAATCAAGAGATTGATAAAGAATTTGATGAAATGAAAGCTGTTATGAAAGAGAATTAATTAATCCAATAATAATAAAAAATAGGTAGGCATTTGTCTACCTTTTTTATTGCTGAAAATTATGAATTTATTATTCAGAATTTTAATCTCAAGACTTCAACAATTGTTGATAAGTTTCACTTATAGAGAATAAGGTCAAAAGAGAGATTTGTTTGTATATTTGTAAAGTTTGATTAAAAAATTAGTCAAAATTAAATCAATTTATACGAAAAGATGAACGATATTATTCAATTACTGCCAGATCATGTAGCCAATCAAATTGCCGCAGGAGAAGTTGTACAACGACCAGCTTCTGTCATAAAAGAATTGATTGAAAATGCGGTGGATTCTGGTGCAACTTCTATTCAGGTGATTGTAAAAGATGCTGGAAGAAGCTTGATTCAAGTGATTGACAATGGTTCGGGAATGAGTGTGACAGATGTTCGAATGGCTTTTGAACGTCACGCGACTTCAAAAATCAGAAAGACAGAGGATATTTATAATATTCATACAAAAGGTTTTCGTGGAGAGGCTTTGGCATCGATTGCTGCAGTTGCGCAAGTAGAAACGAAAACGCGTCGAGAAGATGATGAGGTTGGTTCGCAATTGGTGATTGAAGGCGGAGAAGTTCGCAACCAAGATCCTGTTGTTTGTCCAGTCGGAACGTCTATTTCGGTCAAAAATCTTTTCTATAATGTGCCTGCTCGTCGTAATTTTTTAAAATCAAATCAGGTTGAATTTCGTCATATTCAAGATGAGTTTCAACGTGTTTCGATGGCGCACGAAAACATTAGTTTCTTTTTACATCACAATGATGCAGAGGTTTATCATCTGAAATCTGGGAATTTGAAGCAACGAATTGCTCAAATTTTTGGGAAGAAATTAAGTTCGCAAATTATTTCGGTTGAAGAAGATACAGAAATTGTAAAAGTAAAAGGTTTTGTAGGAAAACCAGATGCTGCAAAAAAATCGCGTGGAGAGCAATTTTTCTTTGTGAATAATCGCTTTATTCGTAGTGGATATTTGCACAATGCAATCGTAGACGCTTTCGAGAGTTTGTTGCCAACGGGTTATAGTCCTTCTTATTTTTTATATTTAGAAATTGATCCTTCAAAAATTGATATAAACATTCATCCGACCAAAACGGAGATAAAATTTGAGGATGAAGCATTGATTTTTACGATTCTTAGAGCTGCTGTAAAACACGCTTTGGGACAATTTAATGTAATTCCTTCGTTAGATTTTGAACAAGATCCAAACTGGGCTTTTATTCCGTCTGCGACAGAAGATACAGAAATTAAAATGCCTGAAATTACGGTAGATTCTAGCTTTAATCCTTTTGAGCATCAACAAACAAGAGCGCCAAAACCGTCTGATATTCGTGCGAATATGGATTTTTATAAAGATGCTGTTGAGTTAGAAATCGAAAATAATCATGCGCATCAATTATTTGAATCTGAAGATTTTCATGATAGTTTTGAAGTCATTCAATGGATGAATCAATATTTGGTAGTGGAATATCGTGGCGAATTGTTAATCATAGATCAACATCGTGCTCATCAAAAAATATTATTCGAAAAATTTATACATTCAAATAATGGAAGTGCTTTGGTACAACAAATGCTTTTCCCGATAGAGTTGGAACTTTCGCCAAATGATCGTCAGAAATTAATCAATGTAGAGCATCAATTGTTGAGTTTTGGTTTTGATATTTCGTTGGACGAAGAAGCCATACAGATTAATGCGATTCCTGTTGATGTGCAACAAGAGGATGTTGTGTCTGTTTTTATGGATTTTATCGAGGAATTAGAATACCAAGAATCAATTGAATTAGAAAATACGTTTGCAAAAATTTTAGCAAAAAATGCGGCTGTTAAAAAAGGAGTTTCATTAAAATCTGAACAAATGCAAACTTTGGTCGAAGAATTGCTAAGACTACCAAATCCGAATTATACGCCATACGGACGCCCAATTTTTGTGCAGATGAATACGGCTGATATCAAAAAAACATTACAATAAACGAATGAGACAATCTATACCACCGATTACAAAGAATTTACTTATTATAAACGGTTTGTTCTTTTTAGCGACTTTTGTTTTTAGTACAAAAGGAATCGATTTGAGAGTGATTTTAGGTGCTTTTTATCCAGAATCTCCCAACTTCAAATTTTGGCAAATTTTGACGCATATGTTTATGCATGCCGATTTTTCGCATATTTTGTTTAATATGTTTGCATTGTGGATGT
Source organism: Empedobacter sp. UBA6745 (assembly GCF_002453775.1). NCBI lineage: Bacteria > Pseudomonadati > Bacteroidota > Flavobacteriia > Flavobacteriales > Weeksellaceae > Empedobacter > Empedobacter sp. UBA6745. The sequence goes on along the minus strand of NZ_DKHL01000001.1, from coordinate 141,452 downwards.
TTGGTTCTGTGGTTGAACAAACTTTTGGACCAAAAAAATTCTTGATACTTTATTTGTTAGCTGGTTTAGGAGGTTTTATATTGTTTAATGCGGTTAATTATTTTCAAATAGAGCACTTAAAAGATGTATTAAATTCACAATCGTTTCCTATATCAAAAATACTTCAATATTCTGTTAGAGGTTTAGACGGATCTTATTTTAGTAATGGTTTAATTGATAGTAATATTAATGCTAAAGAATTACAAGGTTATTACTTGAGTAATATGGTTGGTGCTTCTGGTGCTATTTATGGTTTGTTATTGGCTTTCGCGGTTTTATATCCAGACGAAAAATTAATGTTAATCTTTTTCCCAGTTCCTGTAAAAGCAAAATATTTTATTCCAATTATGGTATTAATTGAGTTTTATATGGGATATCAAAACATTGGAAATGTAGCTCACTTTGCACATTTAGGAGGTGGATTGATTGGCTTCTTGTTAACAAGACATTGGAAAAAGAATTTATATAGATGGAATTAAAAAATGGCAAATAATATCTTAGACGATTTAAAATTAAAATATTCATCAGGAAATAGTGCAACAAAGTTGATTTACATTAACGTTGTGGTGTTTTTTACATTGTTAATTATTGATTTTGTTCTTCGAACGATAGTAAATTCTACGATTACAACAACAGGTTTGTTTGCTTTGTCATCTTTCAATGATTTAATTGTGAGACCTTGGCAAATCCTAACATATTCTTGGTTACATGGCAATCTTTTTCATTTGATAATGAATATGGTTTTGTTGTATTTTGTTGGACAAATGTTTTTGCAACAATTTCAAAACCGAAATTTAGTTACATTCTATATTTTTGGAGGGATCGCTGGCGGAATTTTCTTTTTATTGTTTCAGAACGTTTTCAATTATTCACATTTATTAGTTGGTGCTTCGGCAGCGGTTTACGCAGTTTTTTTTGCTATGATTTCGTATAATCCGAAAATGCCTGTTCGTTTGTTGTTGATTCCTACTTCATTTCCATTATTGTATGTTGGTTATGTATTTATCGCTTTTGATGTGTATAATATTATAGCTAATCAAAACGCGGGTGGTAGTATTTCACATTTGGGAGGTGCTATTTTTGGTTATCTTTATATGAAACAATTTGAGAGAGGAAATGATTTTTTAGGCAATTTTATTTTCAAAATAGAGGAGTTATTTAAGAAAAAAGAGAAATCAACTTTCAAAACATATAAAAATATTTCTTCAACTTCTTCGCGATCAAATGTTCCGAAAGATGATTACGATTTTAATCATCAAAAAGTTGAAAAACAAAAGAAAATTGATGTAATTTTAGATAAGATTTCTCGTTCAGGTTACGAGAGTTTGTCCAAAGAAGAAAAAGACTTTCTGTTTAGAGAAGGTAGGTAAAATGAGTATAATCAGTAAGTTTAAACTAAATTATTTCAATCGTTTAGTACTAACAATTAATATCGTTTTTTTGTTAGTGGCTTATTGTGTCTATTTAAATAAAATTTTTACGCCTACAGAAATTCCATATTTTAACTTTATTTCGATTGGTTTTCCAATATTATTTGCATTTGGAGCAATGTTTTTACTGTATTGGTTACTGTTTAGCTGGCGACACTTTTTGTTAATTTTAGTTCTTTCAGCCGGATTATTTTACCCAATTTATCTTTCATATCCAATTGTACAATTCAATAAAGTTAAAGATAAAAAAGCTGATTTATCTGTATTGACATATAATGTACATGGTTTTAAAGAAGAAGGAACAAAAGAACTTTTGATTAAGAATAAGGCAGATATTATGCTGCTTCAAGAAGCGTATGAAGGTCAACAGAAAAGTCTAAAAAATAAAGAATTCAAAAATTACTATTCAGAATTTTATGGTTTATTGACAATTTATAGTAAATATCCTATTATTCAAACCAAAAAAATAACGCCTGATGATAATGATGAATTGAATGGTCTTGCCGCATATGCAGATATCGATTTAGGGAATGATACGATTCGTGTAATTAATGTTTATCTTGAACCAATGTACATTGATAAAGCGATGGTAAAAGAAATTATTCAATCAGATGATTCGAGAAATGCCGAAATTTCGAGTCGAAAAGTTGAGTTAAAATTGGTGCAAGGAATGCAAAAACATCAAAAACAGTTAGAAGCGATTATTCCATATATCACATCTTCACGTTATCCAGTTATTTTGGGAACGGATCTTAATTCGACTCCAGTTTCGTACGAATATGAGAAGTTAAAAAAATATCTTCACGATTCTTATATAGAAGTTGGAAAAGGAAATGCGACAACTTTTCATGGATTTAAATTTCCAATTAGAATTGATTATTTATTTCATTCTAAATTATTTAAACCTATTGAGGCACATGTTATTCGAAAAAAATTCTCGGATCATTATCCAGTAGCTGTAAAATATAAAATTTCAGAATAAATTTTTTCTATATTTATTCAATAATCAATCAAAATGAACCAGAAAGAAAGCTTTATTCAAGAGATACAAAGTCGTTATTCTTTTAAAAACGATAAAATAATTTTAGGCAAAGCCAAATTAGATGGCGAAATTGTAGAAGAAGTTGAAATTTCAGTAGCATTAAAAACAATGAATCGTCACGGATTGATTGGTGGAGCAACTGGAACAGGGAAAACAAAATCTTTGCAGATTATCGCCGAGCAACTTTCTCTGAAAGGTGTTCCAACTTTGTTGATGGATATCAAAGGAGACTTATCTGGAATTGGAGCTGCTGCAAATTCGGAAGATAAAAATGCGCAAGAAAGAATGGAGTCACTTAATTTACCTTTTGAGCCACAAGGTTCTCCTGTCGAATTTTTGTCTATTTCTGATGAGCCAGGAGCAAGACTTCGTGCGACTGTAAGTGATTTTGGACCAATTTTATTCAGTAAAATTTTAGAACTGAATGAAACACAAGAAAGCATTATTTCAATTATATTCAAATATTGTCAAGATCGTAATTTACCTTTGATTGATTTGGAGGATATTCGACGTGTTTTGCAATATGTGACAGATTCTGATGAAGGAAAATCTGAATTAAATTCGAATTATGGAACAATTGCGCCAGCTTCTTTGGGAGCTATTTTGCGCAAAATTGTTGCATTAGAACAGCAAGGTGCAACAAAGTTTTTTGGAGAACCAAGTTTTGATGTTCAGGATTTATTGAAAACGAAAGACGGAAAAGGAATTGTAAATATTATTCGTTTGATTGATATTCAAAATCAACCTAATTTATTTTCAACTTTTATGTTGAGTTTATTGAATAAAATTTATTCTCAATTCCCTGAATCTGGAGATTCTGATAAACCGAAATTGGTGATTTTTATTGATGAAGCACATTTGATTTTTAAGGAAGCTACGAAAGCTTTGTTGAATCAAATTGAAACAATGGTAAAATTAATTCGATCAAAAGGTGTGGGATTATATTTTGTAACGCAAGTTCCTGGAGATGTTCCTGATGCAGTTTTGAGTCAATTAGGTCTTAAAGTTCAACATGCGTTAAGAGGTTTTACTGCGAAAGATCGTAAAGAAATAACAAAAGCAATTGAGAATTATCCGACAACTACCTATTATAAAGCAAGTGAAGTAATCACTCAATTAGGGATTGGAGAGGCTTTTGTGACTGCTTTAGACGAAAAAGGTATTCCAACTCCTTTGGCTTATACATATATGCGAGCGCCAAATTCGAGAATGGATATCTTGACTTCAAATGAAATCGATACGATTACCTCAAACTCAGATTTAGTGACAAAATATGCGACAGATATTGATCGTGAATCTGCAAATGAAATTTTATCACAAAAATTAGAACAACAAAAAAATATAGAGAAACCTGTTCCAAAAGCAACTTCAACAAGAAGTATTCCTAAAGAAAAAAATTGGACAGATAATCCTGTTGTGCGTGATGTAAGTCGTACTGCAACTCGAAAATTGATGGATTTTGGAATGAAAATGTTAACTAATTTTTTAAAAGGAAAAAAATAAGCACGTGTACGCGATTTTAGATATAGAAGCGACTGGCGGAAAAGTGGGGGAAGAGTCAATCATAGAGATTGCAGTGTATAAATATGATGGAAAAGAAATTGTCGATCAGTTTATATCATTAGTCAATCCTGAAAAAAAGATTGACCAATATGTACAAAGATTAACGCATATTTCGGATAAGATGGTGCTGACAGCGCCTAAATTTCACGAAGTAGCAAAACGTATAGTTGAGATTACAGACGATTGTATTTTAGTTGGACATAATGTAATGTTTGATTATAGAATGTTAAAACAAGAATTCGATCGTTTGGGATATAATTACGAAAAAGAATGGATTGATACGTTCGAATATAGCGAAAAATTAATTCCAGGATTACCTTCATATTCTTTGGGGAAATTATGCGAATCGCTTGGAATTGTAGTCACAGATAGACATAGAGCTTCTGGAGATGCAAGAGCGACAATTTCTTTATTCAAATTATTGTTAGATAAAGATTCGGAGAAAATAATTACGAAGAAAACAGGTTTGAAACAACCTAAAAAAGCACATTCTAAATATCAGAAACTTCTTGAAGGTTTACCTAATTCTATCGGGGTTTATTATTTATATAATAGTCGAAAACAACTTATTTATATTAGTCGAAGCAATAATATTGCGCGATCTATTAATCAAATTTTTACATCAAAAACTCTAAAAGCAAATAAACTTAAGCGTTATACTCGTTCTATAAAATTCGAAGAAACCGGAAGTGGTTTTCTTGCAGCAATTAAAGAAAATAATGAGATTTTGAATAATCAACCAATGTATAACGTAAAGTTGGTTGAGAATAAAGTTTATCCTTTTGGATTGTATTATTTGGAGTCTAAACGTGGTTATTCGAGATTAGAAATAGGGAAAGTTAGAAAGACACAACCTGTTTTGAAATTTAAAACTAAAGAACGTGCAAAAGAGGTTTTAGAGAAAATTGTTCATGATTATAATCTTTGTCAGCAAGTAAATGCGGGAATTAAATCTGATGAATCTTGTTTTCAATATAAAGTAAATAAATGCAATGGAGCTTGTGTGAAAGAGGAATCTAAAGAAGTTTATAATGAGCGAATTCAAAGTTTTATTAAAACAACTGAATATCCTTCCGAAACTTTTTTGATTATTGATAAAGGACGAAAAGGAATTGAAAAATCATTTTATTTAGTTGAGAATGGAGAATTTAAAGGATATGGTTATTACGAATATCATCATCAAATAAAAACGCTAGAGAAGATTCATAATATCTTAATTCCGATTAAAGAAACGGAAGAAATAAAAAATATGCTCAAATACTTTTTGTATAAAGTTTCTTCTAATTCTAATCAAATCGTTATTATTGAATAATTAATTCGATTAATATTCTTTAAAAGAAGAAAATATAAATATAAAATAATAAAAAAGCTCAGTTAATATTAACTGAGCTTTTTTTGTATGATTAAATTTTAGACTATTTAATTTCTTTGAAAATTACACGTCTGTTTTCTAAGTTTTTCCAAGCAGGACAGTTTGTAACAGGATTACATTCTGGCCATTTTAAATCAGATTTACCTTTTCCTACAGACGACAATTTAGTTGTGTCAACACCTTTGTTAGCTAAGTAACGAACAACAGAAGCAGCACGTCTTTCAGATAATTTTTGGTTATAATCAACACCACCAGCAGCATCTGTATGACCTTCCACTACGAATTTGAAATCTGGATTTGCTAATAGTACCTCAGAAGCATGATTTAATTTTTCATAAGATTGTTCTCTAATGCGATCAGAGTTGTAATCGAATTCGATACCCTCTAAGTATGCATTAATTGTCGTTGCAACATCTTCACCAGAAATTCTAATTACTTTTTCAGGACAACCACCATTTGTTGGAGGTCCAGGAATTGTAGGACATTTATCTTCACTATCAGGAATACCGTCTCCGTCAGAATCTAAAGAACATCCTGATCCATCGACACGAATTCCTTCTGGAGTCCCAAGACATTTATCCCATTGATCACAAACACCATCACGATCTTCGTCAATGCATTCGAAAGGAGTTTGTTCTACAGGAGCTTTGTATGCTATAGGAGAAACCCATTGTAATGCATCTTTATGTTTACCAATTTTATAATGTAATCCCAAAGAAAGAGTAATCATATTATCATCACGACCTTCTTCAACATCTGCTGCTGTCCAATACCCAATTACTGGTTTTCCTGATCCATCAAACTCTTCGTCACCAGACATTACGTACATCCCACGTAATTCAAGATCTAATTTGTCACTTAATTTATAACGTAAACCAGCTCCTACTTGAGCGTATACTGATTTGTCAGATAATTTTTGATCAGTAACTAAACCGTAATCATTACCTGATCCATAATAATGTTGTCTATAAGCTTTGTAGCCTAATATACCAAAACCTCCATATAAATGCATAGCCCATTTAAATTCAGTTCTATTATCTACTCTTCTTAATAGATTAGATGCGTTAATATCAGCTAAAACAGAGATTCCATTATATTTTGTTTTTCCATGCGCTTTTCCTTGATAAGCATTTCCCCAAGGGGTATTGTCGTATATAGTTCCTTTTTGCCTTGATTGTCCCAATTGGTATTGTAAACTTAAGCCGAAAGCATGAGAAATTTGTTTATTGACTTGAAATTGTAAATCATATCCAGGAGTAAAGTATCCTCCCATAAATGATACTAAATCAGAATTTTGCATAGCATTAGTACCAGCGAAAACAGATAATGACCAATCGTTAAATTCTTTTTTACTGTTGTTGAATGGTTTTTCATCGTACTTGGTCTGTGCACTAGCACATGCCACAGCACCTAAGATTAATAAAGATAAAAGTTTTTTCATAGGTTAGAATTATTTTTATAACTAATATAAAGCATATCTTAATATAATTTTACAAAACTAATGAATTAATAGTTAATATCTTAATAAAAATATAAACTTTTGATAAAATCTCTAGAATAGTTCTGAGGATGAGGAATTTTTAAATAATTACAATTGATTAAAAGTTTATTATAGAATAATATATCAATATCTATTAAACGGTCAACGTAATTCTCATTTTCTTTTGGTTTAGAATAGATTCTACCCATTTTTTGTTCGATATCTTTAATTTTTTTCAAAACCTCAAATGGAGAATAACTTGTATTGATTTCTATTTTCTGATTTAAGAATAAATGCTCTGTAGTAAATCCTTCAGCTTTATTTTCAAGAATATTTGATTCTTTTTTTATTTCACCTACCTCTTTGTTTATAAGGTTTTTAGCGATTTCTAAATTATTTTTTTTGTCACCTAAGTTTGTACCGAGTAACAAAATGACTATATTTTGCGACATATAGAGCAAAAGTAATAATAAATTAAAAATGAAAAACTTTTTCGGGAGAGTATTCTCAACAATCATAGGAAATCTATTAACGATTAGTGTATTTGTCATACTGCTTTTCGTTTTGATATTTGTTTCAGCATTATCTGCTCCAACAAAAAGTGTAAAAGACGGTTCTGTTTTAGAAATTTCGTTAGAAGATCCAATTATGGAAAGTGATATGGATCGTTCGGTTTCTATTTTTGATATGTCAGAAAGTCCAAATGTTTTTTTACAAGATATTATTCATTCAATTGAAGAAGCGAAGAATGATGATAAAATAAAAGGAATTAGTCTGAAATTGGATAAATTTTCTGGTGGAGCTACGCAAGCGACTGAAATTCGTAATGCACTAGAAGATTTTAAGAAATCTGGAAAATTTGTGTATTCATATTCTAATTCAGGAAGTCAGCTGTCATATTATATAAGTAGTGTGTCTGATAAAATTTATCAAAATCCTTTGGGAGGAACTTTATTACAGGGTTTAAGTTCTAATATTATGTTCTTCAAGAATGCAGGAGATAAATATGGTGTAGATTTTCAGGTGATTCGTCACGGACAATTTAAGAGTGCTGTAGAGCCTTATATGAGAACACATATGTCTGATGAGAATCGATTACAATTGTCAGAATTATTGAATGATGTGTGGGGTAATGTTTCAAACTCGATTACAAAATCGCGTAAAATTTCTCCTGAACAATTCACTACAGTAACAGATAGTTTGTATGCTTTCATCCCAGAAACAGGAAAAGAAAATAAGATTTATGATGTATTGGCGCAAGAAAATGAATATCAAAAAATGTTATTCACAAAACTTGGTCTGAAAGAAGAAAAATCAAAAACTGATTTTGAAGTTCTTGAAAAACATACCATAAAAGTAGAAGATTATTTTGAAACCTTATCAGATAAATCTGAAAAAGATAAAATTGCAGTCTTATATGCATCTGGAACAATTACTGAAGGGGATGGTTTTGATGGTATTCAATCGAAGACTTATGTGGATGCGATTCGCAAAATCAGTCAAAACGATAAAATCAAAGCTTTAGTTTTACGTGTAAATTCTCCTGGAGGTAGCGCAAATGCATCAGAAGAAATTTTATATGAATTGATGCAATTGAAAACAAAAATGCCAATCGTAGTTTCTTTTGGTGATGTTGCAGCATCTGGTGGATATTACATTGCACAAGCTTCTGACAAAATTTATGCTCAACCAAATACAATTACTGGTTCGATTGGAGTTTTCGGAATGATCCCAAATGCGCAAAAATTATTCAATAATTTCGGATTAGATTTTGATGAAGTAAAAACGAATGCAAATGCAGATCAGTTAAAATCTTTGACAACACCATTATCACCAACAGCAAAAAATACGATGCAAAAATCAATCGTATTGATTTATGGGAAATTCGTAAATCACGTTGCAACAAATAGAAAATTAACATACGAGCAAGTTGATAAAATAGGAGAAGGACGTGTTTGGTCTGGAACTCGTGCAAAACAAATTGGTCTAGTAGATGATTTTGGAAGTTTAGATACAGCGATAAAAGAAGCCGCTAAATTGGCTAAAATTGAAAAATATTCGACAGAGAATTACCCAAAAAGAAAAGATTCTTTTGAAGAATTTATGGATAATCTTCAAGGAAAAAATACCGAAGCAGCAATTGCAAAAGAATTAGGTTCGGACGGAATCCGAATTTACAAAGAAATAAAGATGATGAATGAACAAAAAGGTGTTCAAGTTAGGCTACCTTACGATATTCAAATTCAATAAAAATCATAAAAAAGGGTTAAAATATTTTTAACCCTTTTTTATTGTTAAAATCTTACTATTTTAGTAAAAATATTTAGATGATTAAAAAATTAAATTCTCTTTTATAATCATCTAAATTTATTATACTTTTGTACATTCATTTTTAATAATACTGAGACATAATCAACGATGGGATTATTTGATTTTTTCACGCAAGAAATTGCGATTGACCTAGGGACTGCTAACACTTTAATTATTCATAATAATAAAGTTGTAGTAGATAGTCCATCTATCGTCGCTATACATAGAAGAACAAATAAAGTTATTGCTGTTGGAGAACAAGCAAAACACATGCAAGGTAAAACGCATGATGATATAAAAACAATTCGTCCTTTAAAAGACGGAGTAATTGCAGATTTTGAAGCTTCAGAATTCATGTTGACAGAGTTCATCAAGAAAATTCCTGGAATTCAAGGAAAATTATTTTCACCTTCATTACGAATGGTGATTTGTATTCCTTCTGGAATTACAGAAGTTGAGAAACGTGCTGTAAAAGATTCTTGTGCACGCGTTAATGCAAAAGATGTTCGTCTTATTTACGAACCAATGGCTGCTGCGATAGGTGTTGGAATTGATATCACTCAACCTAAAGGTAACATGATTATTGATATAGGTGGTGGTACTACAGAAATTGCCGTTGTTGCATTAGGTGGTATTGTTTGTGACAAATCTGTGAAAATTGCAGGTGATGTTTTTACAAATGATATTGCATATTACTTAAGAACCCATCATAATTTATATATCGGAGAAAGAACTGCTGAACGTGTTAAAATTGAAGTTGGAGCTGCTGTAGAAGAACTAGAGCATGCACCAGAGGATATGCCAGTACAAGGACGTGATTTGATTACAGGAAAACCAAAAGAAATTACTGTAAATTACCGCGAAATTGCACGCGCATTGGACAAATCAATTTTACGCATCGAAGATGGTGTAATGGAAACGTTATCTCAAACTCCTCCAGAATTAGCTGCAGATATTTACAACACTGGTATCTATATGGCTGGTGGTGGAGCTATGTTGAGAGGTTTAGATCAACGTATTTCTAAAAAAACAGGTTTACCAGTTTTCTTGGCTGATGATCCTTTACGTGCTGTTGTTCGTGGAACAGGTATTGCACTTAAAAATATTGATAAATTCACTTTCTTAATGAAATAGAAGAGTAAAGAGCAATGCAATATATTCTGAATGCGATTAGAAGAAATGGAATGCTATTAATTTTTGTCTTTTTAGAGTTAATTGCGTTGTTTCTTGTCTTTAAGAAAAATATTTATCACGAAACTATTCTTGCTTCTGCAAGCACGTCGTTTACAGGTTATGTGGATGATAAAATTGCGAAGGTGACAAACTTTATTCATTTACCGAGTGCCAATAAAGATTTGATGGACGAAAATGCCTTTTTGCGTGAGCAATTGGTGCATTTAGGTATTAAAGATGCGAAAACTAAACAGTTTTACAAATCGGATACCTTAGGTTATCATCAAACGTATTCTTTTGTACCTACAGAGATTGTAAATAACTCGATTATCAAAACGCAAAACCTTTTGACGATTGATAAAGGAACAAATGATGGAATAGAAAAAGGTGACGGAATCATTACAAATAATGGTGTAATTGGTATTGTAACTTTTGCTGGGAAAAATTATTCTCGTGCAATTTCGTTGTTAAACAAGGATATCAATATCAATGCACGTATCAAAGGAAATCAATATTTTGGGACAGTGAAATGGGATGGAAAAGATCCTCGTTTTGTCCAATTATATGAAATTCCGAAATACATCGAAGTGAAAAAAGGAGATATTATCGAAACAGATGGTAAATCGCCAGTTTTCCCAGAAGGAATTATTATAGGTAAAGTTGTAAGCAAAGGAATTGATGAAACGGGAGAAATGAAAGTTCAAGTAAGATTGAAACAAGATTTCGCCAATTTAGCACAAGCTTATGTGGTCACAAACCTTAATAAAGTTGAAATTCAACAAGTAGAAAAATCAGATACAATAACAAGTCCACAGAATGTTCAATAAAGATTTTTTAATCAATATTATCAAGATTATCGTTTTAGCTTTGTTACAAGTTTTTGTGTTTAATCACATCAACTTTTTAGGAAGTTATCAACCATATATCTATATTGTATTTGTATTATTTTATGCGCCTTATCAAAATAAATATGCCTTACTAATCTTATCATTTATGTTAGGATTAATGATAGATATTTTCGAATACACAGGAGGAATTCATGCTTTTGCATTAACACTTATCGCATTTCTTAGAAATCCAATCATCAAACTTTTGGCAGGAAAACAAGATTACGAAATGGAATTTTTCTCTTTCAATTCGTTCAGTTTTGCGCAATGGTTGTTTTATTTGATTATTCTAATTCTTGCACATCATATTATTTTATTACTTCTTGAGAATTTTAAACCATCAGGAATTGGACCTTTGATGCTAAAAGCATTAATCAGTTCGGGAATAACTTTTGTGTTTGTCTTTATTTATAAAATTTTATTTAAAAATAAAGTTGGAGTATGAAAAAGTTGATGGTTGTTTATGCACTCATCCTGTTTATAGTGTTTCTATTTATAGGACGTTTGGCGTATTTGCAATTATTTACAGATCGTTATACGTTAAATGCATTTAATACTTCGATCAAACAAGAAATCATTTATCCCAATCGTGGTGATATTCTTGATCGAAACGGAAAATTGTTGGTGAGTAATACCTATTCGTATGAATTAGACGTTATTCCAGGAAAATTAATTGACAGTTATGGAGAATATATGAATGGTTTTGATAAACCTAAATTCTCTAAAATGATTGGAATTTCTACACAACAATTTGATTCTATTTTAGAAAAAATTGTTACCGCAAAAGATTACAAAAAATTATCTCCATACCCTTTTTTAAAGAATATTTCGCGCGAAAATTTTGCTCGTATGCAAGAGCAATTATATTTGTATCCAGCGTTTAGTATCATCAAACGTCCTGAACGTAAATACATGGTAAATTCTGCCGGAAATATACTGGGCTATATAAACGAAGCCAATCAAGCATATATCAAAACAGATTCAACCTATTATCAACCTGGAGATTTGGTTGGTATTGCTGGTGTTGAGAAATCGTATGAAAAAGATTTGCGAGGAATAAAAGGTGTAAAAAACTGGATTGTAGACCGAACAATGAATGTTGTTGGTCCATATAAAAACGGAGATTATGATCGACCTGTAAAAAGTGGGAAAACTGTTCATTTGACAATTGATTATCGTTTGCAAGAATTGGCGGAACAAATGCTTCAAAATAAACGTGGGGCAATTGTCGCGCTTGATCCTAATAATGGTGAAATTTTGGCTTTAGCATCCGCACCTACAATTAATCCAAACGATTATTTGAATACAAAGTTGAGAAGTGCATTAATCAACGATTCTATTGCTCGTCCAACTTATGATAGAGCTTTACAAGGAACTTATCCTCCTGGTTCTACATTCAAAATGGTTACGGCTTTGGCTGGTTTACAAATGGGAACGATGACAGAAAAAACAACATATGTTTGTAAACATGGTTTCCGTTATGGACGTATGCATATTGGTTGTCACTGTGGAATGTATTATACGCCGCAAGGTTTAGAACATGCAATTGGAAAATCATGTAATAATTATTTTTCTGAAGCTTATCGTGATATTGTTCGTAAAGACCCAAATGATTATAGTGTCGGAATTAACGAATGGGCTTCCATTTTGAATAGTTTCGGATTAGGAAAATTTATGGGAACAGATTTACCTGTTGGTAGCAAAGGTCTTATTCCGACAGCTGAGTTTTACGATAATCGTTTTGGAGAAGGTGTTTGGAATCCTTATCGTATTATTTTTAATGGTATGGGACAAGGAGATATCAATACAACTCCGCTGCAAATGGCAAATTATACAGCAATTATTGCCAACAAAGGATTTTTCTATACACCGCATATTGTACATAGTATTGATGGAAAACCATTGACGGATTCTACTTATATGGTGAAAAAAAATACATTGGTTGATCCAAAACATTTTGACATCATTCAACGCGGAATGCGTAATGTATTTACAATGGGTACAGCTCGTAGTTTTGATACAAGTTCTTTTGTACAATTTGGTAAAACTGGAACTTCTCAGAACTCTCATGGACAAGATCACTCATTATTTGTATTGTTTGCTCCAGCAGATAAACCAAAAATTGCGATTGCTGCAATTGTAGAAAATGGTTCTTGGGGTACAACTTATGCTGGACCAATGGCGAGTTTGATTGCTGAATTGTATGTAACAGATACAATAAAACGTCCTGCGTTAGTGCAACGTATGAAAAATGGTAATCTACAAGGCGAATATCGTCGTCAATGGATAGATTATCTAAAAAGAAAAGGATTATACGTAGAACCTGTAAAAAAGGATTCTATCGGAAATAAAATAGATAGTTTAAAATTAAAAAAAGATTCAACAAAACTAAAACATGAGCCAAAGCAGATTACTAAAAGGAATTGATTGGGCCGTACTGATCCTAGGGTTTCTGATAGTAACTTTCGGGATTATGAATGTGTATAGTGTCAATCCAGATTTAGGTGTAAAACAGCTAATTTGGTTTGGACTTGGGGTGGTGATGATATTGATTTTGATAATTGCGAGTGGAAACAACCGTAATTTTTTCGAAATTTATAGTCCTGTCTTTTATATCATTTCCCTCGTTTTACTCGTCGGAGTTTTGATTGTTGGAAAGGAAATTAATGGTGCAAAAGCGTGGTATCGTTTTGGTCCTCTGAGTTTGCAACCAGCCGAATTTGCTAAGATTGGTACAGCTTTGTTGATTGCTAATTTTATCAATCATTCAAACGCAAATCTAAAAGACTTAGGTTTTATAGGAAAAATATTGTTGATTATAGCAATACCAGTAGTTTTAATTCTTTTACAACCCGATTTAGGTTCAGTAATTATTTTCTGTTCATTAAGTATTGCCTTGTACAGAGAAGGACTTAATCCGTGGATAATTTTAGCGCCAATCATATTATTAATCATTTTCTTGATTTCGATTGTACAAATTCCTTTTTATGTCTTACTGATTTTAGGTTTTATAATTCTAACAATTGCGCTACTAATTTTGGCATTTAATTATAATCAAAATATGGTTGATGCAATGCATGGCGTTTTGATTGGATTGTCAATTTTCTTTTTATTATTGATTGGAATCTGTTATTTAGTAGAAGATTTATCAGAAACAACAAGAGAATCTTTTGGACATTTATTCCCAATGCGTTCCTTATTTTTCTCAGAACCGATATTTTTTAATACAACTTTCTTTGGATTGATTGGATTCTTTATATCAATTATTCCAGTTTTAATTTTAAAATTAACCGAACAAAAAGAAATTAATGATTCACCATTCAAAACACAATCTGGATTAGCTGCAAATGTTCTGAATTTTAGTATTATTGTGTCTGTTGTGTTGTTATTATTTGCAAGTACGGTTAGTTTTATTTCTCCGATCATTTTTGAGAAATTACCCAAACACCAAAAAGAGCGTGTGATGGTTTTGTACGAAGGAGAAGCAAAGTATCGTGATACTTCGGGATATAATTTATTGTATGCGAAAACAGCGATTGGTTCGGGCGAATTATATGGAAAAGGTTACAATCAAGGAACTATTAAAAAAGGAAGATTTGTACCAGAACAACAAACCGATTACATTTTTACAGCAGTTGGAGAGGAGTGGGGTTTCATAGGAAGTACAGCTTTGGTAATTGTCTACGCAATTTTTGTTGGACGATTATTTTTCTTAGCCGAACATCAAAAAAATAGATTTGCACGATTTTATGGATATGCAGTCGCCTCTATTTTATTTTTCCATTTCTTTATCAATATTGCAATGGTAATTGGGCTTTTCCCAACAGTTGGTATTCCGCTACCATTCTTTAGTTATGGAGGAAGTTCGTTGTGGGGATTCACTATTCTGATCGGAATTTTCCTAATCATTCATTACAAGAACAGTCAAGGATTTATTTAGAATAATAATTCAATAAAATAAAAAAGCTACATTGATTTTCAATGTAGCTTTTTCGTTATTATTTCGATACTTCTAACTCAGAAATATGATGAACTTTCTTAATTAATTTATTGTCTTTATCAACCAAAATTAGAGTAGGAGTAGACTCTATTCCAAACTCAGCTGCGATTGGTGAATCCCATCTCAAAAGATCAGTATAATTGTACCAAGGTAAATCTTTTGTAGCGTTATTAAACGCTGTTTGATCGTAGTCTAAAGAAATGGCAACAATTTCTCCGCCTTTTGATTTAAAGTTCTTATAAAACTCTTTAATATGCGGGATTTCTTGTTGACAAGCAGGACACCAAGAAGCCCAGAAAACAATTAATTTTTGATCTGCTTTGATATCATACAATGATTTTTTCCCATTAACAGGTTGAGGAAAAGTGATATTAGGAACTTTACTTCCCACTTGCATAGAAGCGCTTTTTTCCACTTTCTTTTTCAATTGATCTGTTACATTAGAAGTCAAACTTTTTACTTTATCTACATATTTTTTATGAAAATTTGCATATTCTTTTTCAGGAACAAAGTTTAAGATAGTTGTCAATACATTTTGACCTCTTGTCGTTTTGATATCTGTTTTAGCCAAAATTTCGTCTGTAGCAGCAATTAAATTTCCTTCTATGTCTTGATTGTTTGCAGCAGCTAATTTTCCATTAATATAAGCAAAAACTAAATCATTAAACATTCCAGATTGCTCCAATCGTACATCATCTTTTACAAAATGATTTACAATTTCATTTAGGGTTTCAGTATCTTTATTTGTTTGAGCTTTTTGTTTCAAATCATTCAACTCATTAATATAGGTAATTAATGGTGAGAAATTTTCGTTACGTTTCAACTCTTTTATTCGTTTATCTTCTTTTACCATTGCTGTATAAAACTCGTCAGTCGGTTTATACATTTGCATTAAATAAGGAAAAACTTGGTTCTGAATTTCATTTAATGGTTGAAGAGCTAAAACTTTATTGTATTCTTTTTGTGTATTTCCCTCTAAAATTTCAAGCTTAGAAGACATTTCTTGTCCACTTACCGTTTTGAATTTTAGATTTTTGTTATCTGTTAATAACGAAAGATTTTCTCCAGTTGGTAAATCAATACGTACAAAACCATTGTATGCTTTCGGAACTTTTACAGAGAAATTTCCATTGTTGTCAGTAATCGCATTGTTGATTAATTTCATTTCGGCATTCTCGAAAATCTTAACCAAAACAGGTTTGTTAGCATAATTTTCTATTTGTCCAGAAACGTTAAACTGTCCAAAAACAGAACTTCCTAAAACAACAAGCGGTAGTATAAATTTATTTTTCATAGTTTGTTTGATATAATAAAAAAACCTCAATCGAATAGATTGAGGTTTAAAAGTATGAATTTATTTTTTAATAATTTGTCTTTGTCTGTAGGAAAAATAGCCTGCAATTGTTACAGCTGTAACGATTAAAATAGGCGCATAATCATGAATCGGAACTTTTCTTCCTCCAGTTCCCCCTCCTTCTTCTTCACCACCACCAGAGCATTCAAAACCTGGTTCACAAGGCTCAGGTAAATTAGCAGCTTCTAATGTAGTAAAACTAAAAAATATTGTTATAATCAATATGTGTTTTAAAAAAAATTTCATAGTTAGGTTATTTGTTAATGGTTTTCTTCGTTACTACTTTACCATCTTTATATGTTATTTTAACAACATACATAGTAGGTATATTTGCTAGATTAAGTTTATAATCAGTATTTGTCATAATATTTGTTTTATAAAATATTTGACGTCCAGTTAAATCAAAAATTGAAATATCTGCTGTTGTATTTTTATCTTCAAATCTAACATACTGACTTCCATTATTTGTATAAAGAAAAGTAGCGTCAGTTCTAGTTAAATCACTTGTTCCTAACGTAGTTGGGAGTTCATTCCAATAAAACTCAAAACGTTCGTTAATTTTATCATCAGCAACAAAACTTAATTCAGTAGCCTCACTAACATCTATGGCTTTTTTTGTAACATTATCATATAAATAATACTTACCTAAGCTTAGGTTTTGTACTTTGTTTAAGATAGAATATTCATAAAGATTTAGGTTTAGTCGATAGTTTTTACCATTTTCTAAATTATAAAAACCTATTCTTAAAGGTTTACCAACATAATCTTCATTATTGAATTGATTAGTTAATGTTTGAGAATCTAACAATACATTTCCTTCTTTGTCTTCTTCATAGAAAAAAATAGGATTAGTAATTTTAGCAGGATTAGAAGAGCCTGTAGCCATAAAGTTAGCATTTAACAAATAGGCCGCATTTCCTTGTAATTGGTTATCTTTACTCAAATACAATTCCAATTGTGTAAAATCAAAATCTGTTACTAAACCATTTTCTTTTAATTCTTGATTATCAAGTAATGTGGTGTCTTGATTTGTTTGATTTTGTGAACTTCTACTATAAACAGGACTAGAAGTTCCTGTTGTGATAAAATTACTATTAAATGTTTTATTACTATCTTTAAGGTTTACATTAGCACTAACAATACGTCCTCCATTAACAGATGAATTAATAGCGTAATAGTCTACATAGAATGATTCATATGGTTTTACTAATAAAGCCTCAGGACTTCCTATCCAAAAATAATTATTATTTGATCCATTTTTTGATAAGTAAGCACTAAGTGCAGTTGTATTTCCTGTACTAGTATTTCCTGAATTACTATTCCATTTAATTATGTAATCATTAGCTACCTTGAATACTCTAAATCTTAATGCTCCCCAAGCATTTGCTGGTGATTGATTTGAGCCAGCAGTTGTAGCAAATGTAATCCATGAAGAATTAGTATTTACATTTGATAAATCTAAATTTGATGTAAATGGATTTGCTAGTCTATGTAAGTTTTTTCCAAAAAGTACATCAGTATCATATTTAGTTCCTGTTTGATTTCCTAAATAAGAATCATAAGACTCTGCATAATTATTGATTCTATTTTTCCAATCTTTCCAAGCAAGATTTGCAAAATCAGATGATTTTCCTTTTAATCCACTTTTTAGAGTATAATTTGTTTGATTGTTATTAGGAATACCAGCAAATACTAACGAATTAACAGCTCCTAAAGAATTAATTGTAGACTTTACATTAGTTCCATTTCTTAAATTTAATAAATATCTACGTTCTGGAGTAATAGTATGATTGTTATCAACAGCATCATATTCTGTTTCTTCTACATCCCATACAAAAAGAGACTGAGTATACCTTTTGTCTAAACCACAATCTACATTAATAGCACAATTTCCTGAAAAGAAATTACCTCCAGTCATAGAATTTATAACATCTTTTGCTAATGTGTTTTTGTATGGTAAAGAGATAATATATTCATCATTTGTTAAATCAGGAACAGATCTTTCAATAGCTACTTTTCCTGTAACACTACTAGCATCTTTAATGATTAATTGACCATAAGATGTTGAGCTAGTGTACTTGTTTACAAAGTTTTTTCCAGTTTCATTTACGTTTGTAAAGCCTCCTTTAATTTGAATATTTCCTTCGTTGATTATTTTTTCAGTAGTACCTCCAGTAGCATCTGTAGCAACACTAACATTGCCTCCGTTATAGAATAAAGTATTAGGATTAACTTTGACTATTACAGCATCTTTTATATACGTATCTTGTGCAGAAGCACTATACATCGCACCAAGTGCGACTAAAGCAAGTAGATTCTTTTTCATAAATTATGTTATTTTTGGTAGGTTTCTATAAAAATATTTATTAATAAGTTACTATACAATAGATTATATTATAACTTTTTCTGGTAAATCTTTAATGTTATACATTAAATCAGTAAAGATTTCTTCCGTAACTGCTCGCAATCCTCGAGCTCCTAAACCCAGTTCATTGGCACGGTCTACAATTCTATTTAGGGTTTCGTCCGTCACTACAAGCTCTTTTCCGTCTAGGGCAAAAAGTTTTGTATATTGTTTCATTAGAGAGTTTTTTGGTTCTGTCAAAATAGCTCTCATCGCTTCTTTATCTAATGCTTTAAGATACGTAATAATTGGTAAACGTCCAATTAATTCTGGAATGATACCAAAGTTTTTCAAATCTTGTGCATTTACTTCATCCAAAAGATTTTCGATTTCTTTGTGATCCTCATTCTTGAAACCAATTACGTGTTTCTTCAAACGATCTGCAATGTGTTTTTCTATTCCAGAAAAAGCTCCACCAGCCACAAACAAAATATCTTTTGTATTAACTTCTATAAATTTTTGATCAGGATGCTTACGTCCTCCTTTTGGTGGCACGTTAACAATAGTTCCTTCCAAAATTTTAAGCAAAGCTT
Organism: Empedobacter sp. UBA6745; assembly: GCF_002453775.1. Classification (NCBI taxonomy): domain Bacteria; kingdom Pseudomonadati; phylum Bacteroidota; class Flavobacteriia; order Flavobacteriales; family Weeksellaceae; genus Empedobacter; species Empedobacter sp. UBA6745. Next base: position 121,865 of record NZ_DKHL01000001.1, on the reverse strand, counting down.
GTTGTACACCTTCTCCAGAAACGTCACGTGTAATAGATGGATTGTCACTTTTACGTGCAATTTTATCTACTTCATCAATAAATACGATTCCTTTTTCGGCAAGCTCTACATTGTAATCAGCAGATTGTAAAAGACGCGTCAAAATACTTTCTACATCTTCTCCTACATATCCAGCTTCTGTAAGTACAGTTGCATCAACGATTGCAAATGGAACATTTAATAACTTAGCAATTGTTTTTGCTAATAATGTTTTTCCACTTCCTGTTTCTCCAACTAAAATAACGTTCGATTTATCAATCTCTACATCATNNTTTCTTTGTCTAATAATATTCTTTTGTAATGATTGTATACGGCAACCGACAATATTTTTTTTGCCTGGTCTTGACCAATCACATAATCATCTAAAAACTCTTTAATTTCTTTCGGAGATTTTAGCGTTAATGGTTTTATCAAATCGTTATTTTCGTTAAATTTCGATTCTTCTAAAACTATACCATGAGCTTGTTCTATGCAATTATCACAAATATTACCGTCGATTCCAGACACTAAAATATTTACTTCGTTTCTGCTTTTTCCGCAAAAAGAGCACTTATTTTCTTCCAATTTTTTATACTAATTAAGATGCAAAGGTATTTATTTTCTTCTAGATAGAAAATAAATTATTTGTTAATTTCTATAAATGTAAATTAAATCAAAAAAGTGGATATTTTTGTCCTTATTTAGATTATTGTTTTTTTTTATTTCATTCTTATTGTTTTACAAAATTTTAAGTATTTGTAAACGAAAAAAAGGATACTCAAAATTTTGAGTATCCTTTTTTTGTGTTTTATTGAATTTAAAATTATTTACGAGGCAATAAAACTTCGTCAATCATTCCATATTCTTTTGCTTCTGTAGACGTCATCCAGTAATCACGTTCACCATCTTTTTCGATTTGCTCGAAAGTTTGACCAGAATGAGTTGCAAGAATATCATATAATTCTTTTTTCAATTTCAAGATTTCCTTCAATGTAATTTCCATATCAGTTGCTTGTCCTTGAGCTCCTCCTAAAGGTTGGTGAATCATCACGCGAGAATGTTTAAGTGCCGAACGTTTTCCTGCTGCACCTGCACACAATAAAACTGCTCCCATAGAAGCTGCCATTCCTGTACAAATTGTTGCAACGTCAGGTTTTACTAACTGCATTGTGTCGTAAATTCCTAATCCTGCATAAACACCACCACCTGGTGAGTTAACATAAATCTGAATGTCTTTTGTTGCATCCACACTTTCTAAGAACAATAATTGCGCTTGAATAATATTCGCAATTTGATCATCGATTCCTGTTCCTAAAAAGATGATTCTGTCCATCATCAAACGAGAGAAAACGTCCATTTGTGCAACGTTCAATTTTCTTTCTTCAACGATGTAAGGCGTTGTATTTTGGATGTAACTCTCCATATGTAAAGAGCTAATTCCTTTGTCTAACAGCGCATATTTTTTAAATTCTTCTCCTACGTTTTTCATTATTAAATTTAGATTTTAAATGAAAGGTATAAAGAATTTTTTAGAAGTGATTAAGCTTCTGCTAATTCTTTATTTTTTTCTGTAATAATGTCAACAAACTCGTCAAATGTTACTTCTTTCTCGTTCAATTTTACATTGTTTTTGAAGATGTCTAACATTTTGTCTGTAAACACTTGGTATGATAAACGGTTGTATTCTTCTTGATTTTGTAAAGCAGACATTGCAATTTGTTGTAATGTTTCTTCTGGAATAGAAGTTTGACCGTACATTTTTAATTGATCTTTGATTGCAGCAAAAGCAGCTTCTTTTACTTCCTCAGCATTTACTTCTACATTGTTAACTTCAGCAATTTTAGCTTCGATTAATTGGTAACGTAAACCTTTGTCCATTTTTACCAATTCTTCTTTCGCTTGCTCTTCAGAAGTTACATTTTCGTTAGAAGTGATTAACCATTTTGTTAAAAATTCTGTTGGTAAATCAAATTGAACTGTATCTAATAATTTAGCTACAACATCATTGATAATTTGTTTGTCAGATTCTTTGTTGTACATGTTTTCTGACTCTTCTTTGATTTTGTTACGGAAAGCTTCTTCTGAATCTACAGCTCCTTCTCCATAAACTTTATCAAATAATTCTTGGTTAACTTCAGCTTTTTCAGCTTTGTTAATTTCTTTGATTGTATACGTAACGTTAGTTCCTTCTTCAGAAACTTCTGTGTTCAATTGTTGTGCAGCTTCTTCAGCAGTGTCAAAAATATCGTTAGAATTTACTTCTACAACATCACCAGCTTTTTTACCGATAAATGCAGAAGCATCTTTCAATTCTTCTAAACGGATAAATGTTGGTTTAGCTTCTTGTCCTTCTACAGCAGCTTCTACTTTCAAAACAGCTTCAGCTTCAGCTTCAGTTAAAGATTTTAATGATCCAAAACGAGCAGCGAAATTATCTACATATTTTTGGATTTCGTCGTCAGCAACTTTTACTTTGTAGCTTTCAACTTCTACTTTAGATAAATCAACATCAAATTCTGGAGCTAATCCTAATTCGAAATCAAATGATAATTGATCAGCATCCCAATCAACGTCTTTCATTACTGGAACTGGATTTCCTAAGATTGATAATTTTTCTGTGTTGATGTATTCAGATACACTTTTTTGTAAAATTTCGTTAACTGTATCAAAAATAACAGCTTGTTCGTATTGTTTTTTTACAAAACTCATTGGAACTTGTCCTTTACGGAAACCTTTGATGTTAGCTGTTTTTCTGTATTGGTTTAATACGTCAACTACTTTTTCTTGATAATCTGCCTTATCAACAGTTACAGTTAATACTGCGTTTAATTTGTCTGTTGTATTTTTAGTAATATTCATCTACCTTAAATTTGGAGTGCAAATGTATAAATTATTAATGATTTTTAATAGTAAAAAGTAATATTACAATCAATTCATTCACTATAAATTAACAATTCGGATTGAATCTTATCAAATAGTTTAGATTTTGATTTTAGATGTGATGATTGAATTGATTATTTACTACTTTTCTTAGGTGATATTTTCAACAATTAAGCCATTTGATTTTTGCTGACACAATGACATAAAAAAATCCAGAATATACGTTCTGGATTTTCAATATTTCGAAAATTTAATTTCTTATAATTCTCCGTAATTTGCGTAAGATTCGTCAAAAACAAAATCCTCCATAAATTTAGTTGTGTAATTACCCGCGATAAAATCTGGATTATCCATCAACTGTAAGTGGAAAGGAATCGTTGTTTTGATACCTTCGATATAAAATTCCCCTAACGCACGTTTCATTTTTGCTATTGCTTCTTCACGCGTTTGTGCAGTAACAATGATTTTTGCAATCATAGAATCGTAATTTGGTGGAATTGTATATCCAGCATAAACGTGTGTATCAACACGAACACCGTTACCACCAGGAATATTAATATTTGTAATTTTTCCTGGAGAAGGGCGGAAGTCGTTATAAGGATCTTCTGCATTGATACGACACTCGATAGAATGTCCGTTTGGATAATAGTTTTGACCAGAGATTGGCTCACCATCCGCTAACATAATTTGTTCACGAATTAAATCGAAACCTGTTACTTGCTCAGTAATTGGATGCTCTACTTGGATACGAGTATTCATTTCCATAAAGTAGAAATCTCCGTGTTTGTCAACTAAGAATTCAATTGTGCCAACACCTTCATAACCTATATATTCACAAGCTTTAACTGCTGCATCTCCCATACGTTGACGTAATTCGTCTGTCATGATTGGAGAAGGGGTTTCTTCTGCTAATTTTTGATTACGACGTTGAATAGAACAGTCACGTTCTGATAAGTGACAAGCTTTACCGTTTTGGTCACTTGCAACTTGAATCTCGATATGACGTGGTTCTTCGATTAATTTTTCCATATACATTCCGTCGTTACCAAAAGCTGCAGCAGCTTCTGTACGAGCAGATTCCCATGCGTGTAATAAATCTTCTTCTTTCCAAATTGCACGCATACCTTTACCACCACCACCGGCAGTAGCTTTCATCATAACTGGGTATTTAATTTCGCGCGCAACCTCTAAAGCTTGCTCATAGCTTTCTAATAAACCATCAGAACCTGGTACTACAGGAACACCAGCTTCTTTCATAGTAGCTTTCGCATTGGCTTTATCTCCCATACGGTCGATATTATCTGCAGAAGCACCGATGAATTTGATTCCGTTAGAAGCACAGATTTTAGAAAAAGTAGAGTTTTCAGATAAAAACCCATAACCTGGGTGAATAGCATCCGCGTCAGTAATTTCTGCAGCCGCGATGATGTTAGCCATTTTTAGGTACGAATCTTTACTTGGAGCAGGACCAATACACACAGCTTCGTCAGCGAAACGTACGTGTAATGAAGTCTCGTCTGCTTTAGAGTAAACGGCAACCGTTTTGATTCCCATTTCTTTTGCAGTACGTATAATACGCATTGCAATTTCACCTCTATTAGCGATTAATATCTTTTTAAACATAATTTTTTAGATGTAATTGATTAAGCTGGATCAACTAAGAATAATGGTTGATCGTACTCAACTGGACTAGCGTCGTCCACTAAGATTTTTACAATTTTTCCAGAAACTTCTGATTCGATTTCGTTGAATAATTTCATTGCTTCAACAATACATAAAACTTTACCTGGAGCAATAGCATCACCTACATTAATAAAAGGTTCTTTACCTGGTCCTGCAGAACGGTAGAAAGTACCAATCATAGGAGATTTAACTGTAATTAAATTACTGTTTTCTTCTTCTGCTGATGTTGTAGAGTTATTTGCTGGTGCAGCTGCAGACGCTTGAGGAGCGGCAACTGGAGCTACAGGAGCTTGTGGTACATAAATTTGTTGAGATGCAACTTGTGCAGGTACGCTTGCTAAAGTTTTGATTTTGATTTCGATGTCATCTTGTTTGATGCTCACTTCAGCAACTTCTGCTTTTGATACGAATCTAATTAAATTTTGAATGTCTTTAATGTCCATATAATGCGGTTTTTTATTTGACCTTTTATGTTTGTTTTCTATAAAACGATTTCAAAGGTATTGAAAAAAAAATAAAAAAAGCTGTTTCTTTTTAGAAACAGCTTCAAAATCTTTCGAAGATTATATTATTCAGTAACTTCTTGTACTTTTTCTAATACTACTTTTCCTTTGTAGTATAATTTTCCGTCAGACCAGTGAGCTCTGTGGTATAAGTGTGCTTCACCTGTTGTCTTATCGATTGCTAATTGTGGAGCTTCGATTTTGTAGTGTGTTCTACGTTTATCTCTTCTTGTTGACGACTGTCTTCTCTTAGGATGTGCCATATCTAACTACTTTTTTTTCTTTATTTCTATAATTTATTTTAATAATAAAAACCAATTAAGGTTTCAAATCTTTCAATTTTGCCCAACGAGGATCAATGTCGTTATTATCGTCATCGTCATCATTGTTGTTGTCTTCATCGTAATGCTCGTCTTCTGCATCTTCGTCTAATTCGTAAATGCTGTATTGGTCTAACAATTCAATCATTTCAGAATCGCTTTTGCCATTCAAGACATCGGGATGAATTCGTTTTGTTGGTACTGATAGCATTGCCAATTCATAAAGAACTTGTGCAACATTGATTTGGTATTCTTCTCTTGGAATTACCCACATCTCAAAATCAGTATCGTCAAACTCGTCGCCAAATTTAACAATTAATTCTGCATTATTCGAAATTTCTTGCTGAAACAATTCTCCAGTCAAATCACAAGGAACTGTAATGTCTCCTTTTAAGCTGATTTCTAACTCAAGCATTGTCGATTTTTTATCTAAAATAATTGTTGCAATTAAATTAGGATTGTCAAAATCTTGCTCAATTTCAAATAAATCAAAGAACGATTGTGATAATTCGAATGTAAAATCACTCTTACCAAAAGGCAAGCTTGTAAATACAATATTATAATTTTTTAACTTGTTCATACCACAAAAAGGTGTGCAAAGATAATCTAATTTATTTAAAATTAATAGCTCTTTGCAACTTATTTTAAATTTTTATTCTTTATTATCGCCTTTTTCTAATTTTAGAGGAATATGTTGCAATACATTTTTTGTTAGCTCTTGGTATTCGTTTCGATTTTTATATAATTCGATCGCTGAAAAAATAGCTTCCTTAAATGATTCTTCGTTTGCAATTCCTTTTCCTGCAATGTCGTAAGCCACACCATGATCTGGCGAAGTTCGTACAAATTTTAATCCAGCTGTATAATTAACTCCTTCATCAAAACTAATTGTTTTGAAAGCAACCAATCCTTGATCGTGATACATGGCCAAAACAGCATCAAAAGCGTCTAAATTACTTGGATTGAAAAAACTATCTGCCGAATAAGGTCCAAAAACTAATTGATTTTCGTTAATGCAACGCTCGATAACAGGCGAAATAATTTCTTTTTCTTCTGATCCTAACAGACCATTATCGCCTGCATGAGGATTAAGCCCAAGAACAGCAATTTTAGGCTTGCTGATAGCGTAATCTTCAATCAAACTTTTATGAATTTGTTGAATTTTTGCATAAACAGATTTTGAATTAATTTGTTTTGCAACTTCGCTAATCGGGATATGTTGCGTGACTAAACCAACTCTCAATTTCTCTGAAACTAAGAACATCAAAGGTTTTCCTCCCCAAACTTCTCCTAAATATTCGGTATGACCTGGGAAATGAAATTCTTCGGACTGAATGTTATCTTTATTAATTGGAGCCGTTACCAAAACATCTGTAAAACCATCTGAAACAGATTTTGCAGCCGCTTTTAATGATTGATAAGCGTGTTCACCAGCTTCTTTGGTTACTTTACCATAGTGTACATCAATTTGATCTTTCCAAAGATTAACCACATTGATCTTTCCGTCTACAATTTGATTTGCATCTTGAATACCTTGAAAATTGATTCGGTCAAATTTTAAACGATCTTTTTGATACGATAATAATTTGGTTGAACCGAAAATAACAGGTGTAAAAAACTCAGTTATTTCTTTTTCTTGTAAGGTTTTTAAGATAACCTCAATTCCGATTCCGTTATAATCACCAATCGAAATGGCAACTCTAATTTTTCTATCTTTTTCAGACATAATTTTAGTTTAATATGATTGGCTGGACGGTTTGTATTTTTTGAAAAACTTCTTGTAAATCAAATCTACAATTAAACCTCCAATCCATGATGAAAAGAATAAAACTGGACAGATCGCAATTTCGTACCAAGTTGGGTGATAAGGCGTGATAAGAACGTCGCCTAAAGCAACGATTAACACAATAAAACCTACAAACATCGTGTAAGCTTGTTTAGCTCTTCTTACGATAAGTGCTGTTATGACACCTCCAACTAAAGCTGCAATTCCACTAATTGCTAGCATTGATCCAAAAAATTGAACTTCGAATTTTTTCCCTTCTTGGTGCGAAAAATATTTGATGATGTGTCTCCATTCCGGAAAAACTTTGTCGTCCCATCCTAATCTATCCGCGTTGTATATAAGACCAAATTGTATGATAGCATAGATAACAGCTAATCCTACTATTACAGCAATTGTGTTTCTTAATACAGTTTTGTCTTTTAGCATAATATTTTATTAGTCTGCAATGGCGATTACAGAAATTTCAACATTTACGTCGCGTGGTAAACGAGCAACTTCTACACATTCGCGTGCAGGATAATTTTCATCATTAAAATAAGAAGCATAAACTTCGTTAACTGCATTGAAATCATTTAAATCCTTAACGAAAATTGTTGTTTTTACAACTTGGTCAATTGTTGTTCCGCCCGCTTCTAAAATTGCAATTACATTTTTCATCACTTGATGAACTTCATCTTGAATACCTGTTGTAACCAATTCATTTTTTTCTACATTAAAAGGAATTTGTCCTGATGTGTAAATAAATCCGTTGTATTTTACACCTTGTGAATAAGGTCCAATTGCTTGAGGTGCTTTTTCTGTATGAACGATTTGTTTTTTCATATTAATATTTTTTTAGTAATTAAGTCTTGATCTATCGTTGTATTTTAAATCTTGTAAGATTGATGCTTTGATTCCGATAAAGAAATCATAACTTTTATATGTTCCCATTGGTGTCCAGTTGAATGATAAGGTAAAGCTTCGTAAATCTCTTTCAAAACCAAAACGTACATAAGTAATTTCACTTTTGATGAAATCGTAAGTTGCATTTGCTGAAATTGCCCAATATGGTGTTGGCGAAATTTTACCATTCATTGCAATAGAGCCTGTGCTACTTCCTTTTCGTTCTGTTCCTTTGCTATAATTATAACTTAAATTAGCTGTTAAACTCCAAGGAATAGCAAATTGAGCATAATTGTCGCTGTCATAATAGAAATTTTCATCACGAACTGTTCCACGCTTTTTATAGTTCTTGGCATCGAAACGTTTTCCACCAAATGTACTATTGTCAAAAGTATAACCAGTTCCTAATGTCATATTCGAAATACGAAGATTTCCTAAGCCAAGTTCATCAATGTATTGAGCAACTTCACTTCCTTCAGCATTAATGTAACGTTGAATTTTATATGGATTAACAGTTGATGAGAATTGTACATTAACTTTTCTATCAAACAAAGATGTCATTCCATTAATACTAATTGGAGAAAGTTTAAATTCATCCGCAGAGAAATTATAAGATGAACTCAAACGTAAATATTCAAAAATCTTCACTTTTTTGAAACCTTTCGGATCATTTGAATCTTTGATTTTCATCTCCAAGTTATTCGAAAGCCCAAAGTTTAATGAATTTGTTAAACCAGGAATTGATACACCATATAACATGTTTTGATATTGGTTGTACCAAACTTCTTCTTGATTTTGGTTTTGATACGCTTTATAATATCCCCAAGATTGACTTTGGAAATCTGGTGTATAACTATAACCAATAGATGGTGTAATTACGTGCTGAATTCCTAAAATCTTAGCATCTTTATTTGGATTAAGATATAATCCATAAATATTTGTTGAAACAGAAGCATTGAAATTAAATGTTCGATAAGAATTGAATCCTTTCAATGTTGTGTCTTCTACTTTTCCGTTAACAGAATTGTAATTTTTAATCAAACGATTATCACCCCAAACTTCATTATAGTCAGAAGAAAGTGTTAATGGGAAATAATTAGCAAGTGTAATACCTGTTTGCAAACCAATTTTGTGATTGGCTCCCATTCGCATTTGATCTTTCCACATTTTGTCTGTAAAAATATCTTTGTCGTTGGTGTTAACTTCATTTCCTGCTTGCATACTATACGTTAAACCAAGATTTTGAATTAAACCTTCTTTTGGCATATTTTTCTTTGCAAAAGGGAAAATACGAGACATTGTCAAATTGAAACGAGGAAATGCAATGTTAATATCTCCAGTATTATAGTTTTGAGAGTGCGACATACTCAATTGAGCTGTTAGAGGTGCATTCTCAAAGTTTTTTGTTAAGTTGATAGACGAGTTGACGTTGTTTGTAAAAACTTGTCCAGTATTGATGTATTGATTTCGTACAGATTCACGGTAATATTTCGAACTCGAAAAGTTAACATTGGCATTGAATAACCAATATGGATTTGCTTTTGGGTCTTGGCTATGCGACCACATTACACCAAACATATTTTGTTTAGAAAACGCATTAGAACCTTCTGTAAGACCTTTGATACCAGTTAAGCGATTTTCTACATTGGCTGCAAGTCGTCCATTGTATTTATAACGTTTTTTATAGGTAGACTCGGCTCTAGCAGCCCAACTACCTTTTGTATAAACATCCCCCGAAAGTTTTAAATCAAAATTATCTCCAAATGGAACATAAAATCCTAAATCTTCGATAAAGAAACCAAGATTTGTACGTTCACCTGGGCGAGGCATCAAAATACCTGCGGCACGTTTTGCACCCATCGCTGGTATGTAACCAAATGGTAATGCTAAGGGTGTCGGTACGTCATAAATCCACATATTGATAGGTCCGGTAATCAATGTTTTCTTACCATTTTTATCAATCATTTTTCCTTCTTTGGCACGAAGAAAATAATCTGGTCGAGTATCTTTTCCTTCTTTAAAATAAGTATCCGTTGTAAAATCGGCACGTTTTAATAACATTACCGAATCATTGACACGTTTCGCTTTATCAGCAATGATGATTCCATCTTCTTGCGTCATGCGAATGTTATACGCAATTCCAACTTTCGTTTTGAAATTTACTTTGAAAGCATCTTGCAAAATTTCTTGTTGACCTTGTGTAAACTTAGTTTTTTCAATAATATTCCCAATAGAATCGCGCTTACCTTCGGCATATACATCACCTGTATCCCAATTTAGTTCGATATAATCTGCATCAATAGTCATATCGCCGTAAACTACATGTGCCTTACGCAAAAGGTAAGTCATACGTTTTTTACGATTATGTATTTCGTCCTCGGAATTGTGCTCTACCACAAACTCTAATTTCTCTTTTACAGGGATAATAGTATCTAATTTTACTGAATCAGAAACTATCTTAGAGTGATCTTTATCGTTATTATTTTGCTTAACTTGTCCAAAAGAAACGGTGCAAACCATAACTGGACTAAAAAATAAAATCGATTTAATTGCCTTTGTAAACAAATTGAAAAACTTATTTTTTATAAATTGCGTCAAAATTAATCAAAAAAACAAACCTATAGTATGAGTTTAAAAATGATTAACATACAAAAGTATTTATTTTTTGCGATGATGATGGTATTTTCTACATTTTCATTTGCACAAAAAAAGCAAAATTTTGTAATTGTTATTGATGCTGGTCATGGTGGACATGATGCTGGAGCAAGGGGAGTCGCTGATTATGAAAAGAATATCACGTTAGATGTTTCGAAAAGATTGGCGGAATTAATTAAGAAAAATCACAAAGATGTTAAAGTTGTTTTAACACGTGACACAGATATTTTTTTAGAATTATGGGAACGTACACGAATTTCAAATGATAATCATGCGAATTTATTTGTCTCGATTCACTGTAATTCGGCTGATAACAAAAGCGCAACAGGAACAGAAACATTTGTAATGGGATTGAAAAGATCTAACGAAACAGATGAGGTTTCTAAACGTGNNAAACTCGGTTGTGTTTTTAGAGAAAGATCAAGAACGTTACGAAAAATTTAATCCAAATGATCCAGAAGCAGTTATCGCTTTCGAGATTATGAATGCAGCTTACAAAGAGCAATCTATTCGTTTTGCAGATTTGGTAGAAAAAGGTTTCGTGAATCGTGATTTCAGAAAAAGTAGAGGTGTTAAACAAGCAAATTTTCACGTATTGAGAGGAAATGCTTCGCCTTCAGTTTTGGTTGAGTTAGGTTTTATTTCGAATTATGATGAAGGAACTTTTTTAGCATCAGACGAAGGAAAAGATAAAACGACGACTACAATTTATGAAGCTTTTAAACAATTCAAAAAAGAATATGATCGTAGAAGTGGAGTAGAGGACGAGGACGAAAAACCTAAACCAGTTAAAAAAGTTGAAAAACCTGTAGAAGGAAAAAAATTGAAGGTAAGGGTAATGGAATCTAAAATGAAATTCTCTTCAACTTCACCTCAATTAAGAGGTTTAACAGATTTAGATGTGATTCAGGAAGGTGATAATTACGTCTATTATTACGGGGAAACAGATTTGCAATCTCGTGCAGATGATTTGTTGCAAACGGTAAAACGTAAAGGATTTTCTGGTGCTAAAATTGTGGAATTTGAAACGAATAAAAAATTAGAAGGCGGTAAAAATTATCGTGTTCAGTTTATGACATCAAATAAAAAATATAAAGACAAAGACGAAAAGTTTAATGGATTGACAAATGTGTTGCGAGTAAAAGAAGGTGGACTTCAGAAATATTATTATGGTTCTGATAAAACAATGGAATCTGCTCAAAAAACATTGAAACAAGTACAAGACAAAGGTTTTAGAAACGCCTTTATCGTTACATTTAATGGCGAAGAACCAATGTAAACGTAATATAAAATGTTTCTTTACAAATTAAATTTTATTTTTGCATAAAATCATAACAAGTGAAGTTATCTAAAGAATTAAAAATAGGAGTTGTTACCATCTTAACCTTAGTAGGTTTTTTCATGCTATTCAATTTCTTAAAAGGTCAAAATATTTTTTCATCAGGACGTTTGTTTACAGTAAAATACGAAAATGTAAGCGGATTAGCTCCTTCTAAACCTGTTTCTGTAAACGGTTTGAGAGTTGGTCAGGTGAAAGAAATTAAAATTATAGATACTGCAAAACCTATCTATTTTGAAGTCGTGATTTCTGTCGAAAAAGATATTCAATTTTCGAAAAAAACAATTGCAGAAATTTACGAACCAGGAATTATGTCTGGACCAGAAGTTAGACTTTTATTAGACTATGGACCAGATGTAGCAAAAGATGGTGATTATTTACAAGGTCGTATTGCAGGCGGAATGTTAGATGGTTTGACGAAACAATTAACACCAACTCAAGCAAAATTAGATAGTGTTTTATTAAGTTTTAATCAAACATTAGGAAGCGTAAATAACGTATTAGATCCGTCAACTCAACAAGATATTAAAGCAATGTTGAGAAACTTGAATCATACAATTGATTCGTTCGACAAAACAGCGCAATCGTTGACTGCAACATCAAATAGTGCAAATAATTTGATCAAAACAAACGAGAAAACATTGAACACTACGCTTAATAATGCAAGTGCTACAATGGCTTCTGCAAAAGCTACGGTTGACAAATTTGGAAAAACTGCGGATAAATTAAATGCGTTAGAATTAGATCAAGTGATTAAGAATTTCGAAAATGCATCTAAAAACTTAAATACATTGTTAGAAGATATGAACAATGGAAAAGGTTCTTTAGGAAAATTAGCAAAAGACGAAACACTTGCTAACGAGCTTGAAGCAACAATCAAAAATATGAATGAATTGGTAACTGACTTAAAGAAAAACCCAAGTCGTTATGTTAATATTTCTGTTTTTGGTAAAAAGCAACCAGTTCAGCCATAAGATCAAAACTAAAATTAAATACTCAAAACTCACAAAAAGACTAATAAAAAATGATGAAGTACATTCCAAATGTAATCTTTCTTCTAATTATGATAGGAAGTATTTGGTTCTTTGCACAAAACGTAAAGAAGCTTATACGTAACATCAAATTAGGAAAAGAAATCGATCGTTTCGATCATCCTGCGGAAAGGTGGAAAACGATGGCTCGTGTAGCTTTAGGACAAGGTAAAATGACTGTTCGTCCTCTTGCTGGTATTCTACATATCTTTGTTTATGTAGGATTTGTTTTAATCAATATCGAAGTATTAGAAATTATCATCGATGGTGTATTCGGAACACACCGTATTCTAAGTTTCTTAGGAGGTTTCTATAACGGAATGATTGGATTTTTCGAAATTTTAGCCTTTTTGGTGATGGTTTCGTGTATCATTTTCTTCTGTAGAAGAAACTTTGTGAAAGTTGGGCGTTTCTGGAAACCAGAAATGAAAGGCTGGGCAAAAGACGATGCTAATTATATCCTAATTATGGAGGTTGCATTTATGTTGGCTTTGTTTACAATGAACGGTGCAGATCAAGTGTTACAAAAAATGGGTGCAACTCATTATATCGAAACAGGATCTTTTCCAATTTCATCTTGGTTAACAGCGCCAATTATTAGTCAATTTAATGACATTACATTTATTACAATTATAGAAAGAGCAGCTTGGTGGTTTCATATCATCGGAATTTTCTTTTTCTTAAATTATTTGTATTATTCAAAACATTTACACATCATTTTGGCTTTTCCAAATACATGGTTTTCTAAGTTAGAACCAAAAGGAGAATTCAATAATTTACAATCTGTAACAGATGAGGTAAAAATGATGATGGATCCAAATGCAGATCCTTACGCAGCACCTGCCGAACCACAGGGAGAGCCAGAAACATTTGGAGCAAAAGATATTTTTGATTTAAACAGAGTACAATTATTGAATGCCTACACATGTACGGAGTGTGGGCGTTGTACATCTGAATGTCCAGCAAATTTGACAGGGAAAAAATTATCTCCTCGAAAAATTATGATGGATACGCGCGATCGTTTAGAAGAAGTAAGTAAAAACATCGATATAAACGGAAGTTTTGTAGATGATGGTAAAATGCTTGTCAACGATTACATTTCGCCAGAAGAATTATGGGCATGTACATCTTGTAATGCATGTACACAGGCTTGTCCAGTAAATATCGATCCGTTATCAATTATTGTTGATTTACGTCGTTATTTGGTAATGGAACAATCTGCTGCACCAAACGAGTTGAACATGATGATGACAAATGTCGAAAACAATGGAGCTCCTTGGCAATTTAACAATGCGGATAGATTGAATTGGGCAAACGATTAAAATTGTAAAATACAATTACTCATTCTCAAAGAACTATTAATTTTTATACATAACACACAAACACAACACACATGGAAAATTTCTTAGAGGAAAAAATTGAAAACGGAGAAAGAGTAAGTCCTATTTTACCAGAAAATGTCAAGAATTATTTAATTGACATTGATGGAACAATTTGCGATGATATTCCAAACGAAGAACCAGAACGTATGCTAACTGCGGAGTTATATCCAGATGCTTTAGAAACATTAAACAAATGGTACGACGAAGGACATATTATCACATTTTTTACATCACGTACAGAAGAACATCGTGAGTACACAGAAATTTGGTTGAACAAACATGGTTTCAAATATCATGGACTTTTAATGGGAAAACCTCGTGGAGGAAATTATCATTGGGTAGACAACCATTTAGTAAAAGCGACACGATACAATGGTAAATTTACAGATTTGGTAGAAAAAAATGTTTCGATTCAAGTTTTTGATGATGGAAAACATTAAACCAAATCCATTCAAATAACACAAAGACTACAAAAAAATATGTCAAATATTACAGTTAAAACAATGGCTCAATATATGGCCGAAGGCAAACAACCAGAAGTTTTGTTTTGGGTTGGATGTGCTGGAAGTTTTGATGATAGAGCTAAAAAAATAACACGTGCATTCGTTAAGATTTTAAATAATATTGGCGTAGAATTCGCCGTTTTAGGAACAGAAGAATCGTGTACAGGTGATCCTGCGAAACGTGCCGGAAACGAATTTGTTTTCCAAATGCAAGCCATGATGAACATCGAAGTTCTGAATGCTTACGAAGTGAAAAAAATCGTTACAACTTGTCCACATTGTTTCAATACCTTAAAAAATGAATACCCGAGTTTAGGTGGAGAGTATGAAGTTTTGCATCATTCTCAATATTTACAACAGTTAATCAACGAAGGTAAATTGAAATTAGAAGGCTCTGAAACGTTCAAAGGAAGACGAATCACTTTCCACGATCCTTGTTATTTAGGACGCGGTAACGATGTGTATGAAGCGCCTCGCGAATTAATCGAAAAATTAGATGCCGAGTTAGTCGAAATGAAACGTTGCAAAACACGTGGATTATGTTGTGGTGCTGGTGGAGCGCAGATGTTCAAAGAACCAGAAAAAGGAAACAAAGACATCAATGTAGAACGTACAGAAGAGGCTTTAGAGAAAGAGCCGCACATTATCGCAACAGGTTGTCCATTTTGTAATACAATGATGACAGACGGTGTAAAACACTTCGAAAAAGAATCAACGGTTATGGTAAAAGACTTAGCTGAATTGATTATGGAAGCGAAAGATTTATAATCGAATTTATAAAAATAATATAAAAAAGCCATCTCTTTGAGATGGCTTTTTTTTTGTACAAAAATTTTAACTTTCTAACATCTAACATCTAAAATTTCCGTATCTTTGAAACACAAATTTTAAATAAAGAGAAAATGAATTTAGCAGACGATTCAAGAATTTGGATTTTTCAAGCCAATCGTAAATTCTCAACAGAAGAAAAGCAAGCTATTACAGCTAAACTAAATACTTTTATAGCAGATTGGAATGCGCATGGCGCTGAACTTTTAGCTGATTTTGATTTACCTTACGATCAATTTATTGTAGTTGGTGTAGACGAAAATCAAGCGACAGCAAGTGGTTGTTCTATCGATAAATTAACGAAAATCGTACGTGAAATTGATGCAGATTATTCGTTTGATTTATTAAACAGAATGTTAGTTTCGTATGAAAATGAGGAGGAAGTTTTTATTGAAAAATTACCAACATTCAAACAAAAAGTAAAAGAAGGAGAAATCAAAAATGTAAAAGTTTTCAATAATGGAATTTCTTCTTTGAATGATTTTAATAAAAATTGGTTGTTACCAATCGAAGAAAGTTGGGCAAAAACATTATTAAATTAAACGTTTAAAATCCAAAAAATAGTAAAGCCGAGTTTAGAAATAAGCTCGGCTTTATTTTTGATAAAATATTGTTGAAAAAACACTATTTTTACGTAATAATAAATTAAAAATACTATGAAAAACAAAGGATGTCTTATTGGTGGAGTGATTCTTTTACTTCTTGCAGGAATAGCTTTCTGGGGAATTGGAGTTTCGAATACGATCAAAACAACAGACCAAGGTGTGCAAAAACAATGGTCGAATGTAGAAAATACATATCAAAAACGTTCAGATTTAGTTCCAAATTTAGTGAACACGGTAAAAGGTGCAGCGAATATGGAAAAAGAAACGTTAACAGCTGTAATTGATGCACGTGCAAAAGCGACTTCTAATCAAATTAAAATTGATGATCCAAGTCAATTAACAGATGCAAATATTGCGAAATTTCAACAAGCGCAAGATCAATTAGGATCTACATTAAGCCGTTTATTGGTTTCTGTTGAAAAATATCCAGATATTAAATTCAATCAAAATTTTACTTCTTTACAAGCAGAATTATCTTCTATCGAACAAGAAGTTTTATTTGAAAGAAAAAAATACAACGATGCTGCAGAGAAATTTAACAACATGATTGTAACTTTCCCTAACAGCTTAATCGCTGGTTTTACAGGTGCTACGAAAAAAGGTTATTTCAAAGCTGCTGCAGGATCTGAAAATGCTCCTAAAGTAGAATTCTAATCATTATGGGAAAAAAGAAACATAAATTTCTTTCTTCAAAAGATGAAAAAAAAATAATCGAAGCTATTCAGAAAGCCGAGAAAAATACAAGTGGGGAAATTCGAATTCATATTGAATTCGAATCTTCTCTCAATCATTTTGACAAAGCTTTAGAAGTTTTCGAGCAATTGGAAATGCATAAAACCAAAGATAGAAATGGTGTATTGTTTCATGTTTCGCCAACTGATCACAATTTTACAATTGTTGGAGACGAAGGAATTGACAATGTAACGCCAGACGATTTTTGGGACGATATAAAAGCAGATGTTGTCAAGCATTTCAAAAAAGAACATTATGTAAAAGGGCTTTGCAAAGGAATTAAGAAAACCGGCAAAGCACTTAAGAAATATTTTCCTCATCAAGAGGATGATACAAACGAATTACCAGATGAAATTAGCTACAGTTAAATACTTTTTTCTAACTTTTTTTCTTTCCATTTTAACTGTTTTTGGGCAAACACCTGATGAATTGGTTAATATGAAACATCCGCCTAAAAAGCTTGTGCAAGATTATGCACATGTTTTTGATGCAATGCAATTGGATGAATTAGAACGAAAATTGGTAGCCTATGATGATTCAACTTCTACGCAAATTTTGGTGTTAACAGTTGAATCTTTGGATGGTTATCCGTTAGAAATGTTTGCAAATGATATTGGTGAAAAATGGAAAGTTGGTACACAAGGAAAAGATAATGGAGTGGTAATTGTTTTGAGTGAACAAGATCGTAAGATTACGATTAGAACAGGTTATTCGGCTCAGATTTATCTACCACCAAGTGTCAACAAATCTATTATTGACAATGTTATTATTCCGTATTTCAAACAAGGCGATTACGCTGGCGGAATAAATGCTGGAGTCAATTCTATTTTTCAAGCTTTTGCAGGGAAATACAAACAAGACAAACCTAAATCTCAAGAACCAGAAATGGATTGGTTTGCATTGATTTTTGCCATAGGATTTTTCATTTTTATCTTCATTATTATTTCGAAAGGTAGAGGAGGTAATAATGGCGGAAATGGAGGTAGACGAAGAAGCTTGTTAGACGATATTATCATCATGAACACAGGAAGTTCTGTTTTCGGTGGCGGAGGTTTCGGCTCAGGAGGAAGTTCTTGGGGTGGATCATCTGGTGGAGGTGGCGGCTTTGGTGGCTTCGGAGGCGGAAGCTTCGGAGGCGGTGGCGCTTCTGGTAGTTGGTAATAGTTTTTATATGAATAAAAAAATACTTATTCTTTTAGTTGTAATTATAGCGTTCTTAAATATCTTTTTTTATTTCGGGAAATTATATTTTAATTTAAAGTATCCATTGTATGGTAATAGTAGTTTTAGTTCTAGTATAATTGTGTTTTTTTCTATATTAACAAGTATTGTTTTAGCATTTGTCTATAGAAAGATACCTATTGCATTTAGGTTTTTAATTTTTATATTATGTTTTTGTTTTATTTATTCTGTCTCGATTATATTTTTCAAGGACTTTTATATTAATGTAGATAAAGCTTTGGCAATAAATTATCCAATTAAGAATGCGAGTAAATATTATGATCACAATGATCCGATAATAAAATTAGAAGCTAATAATGGTAAGATTTATTATTATTTTCAAAAAACTTCGTTAGGAGATATTGAGATACCGAATAATGAAGTTGAAAATATAAGACTTAAAAAAAGTATTTTTGATTCTGAAGTATTATACTATTATATTAAATAAAACCAAAAATCCGAACGAAACCGTTCGGATTTTTTTAGGACTGAACATTATTCGTTAAATTCGTTTTCTAAATCAGTTTATGGAACTTCTAAATCATATTTACACCAATCAACGCAGTAATACAAACGATACGTCGGATGCGAGATCAGAATATCAGCGCGATTATGATCGTATTATTTTTTCGTCTGCCTTTCGTCGTTTACAGAACAAAACGCAAGTTTTTCCTTTGCCAGGAAGTGTTTTTGTTCATAATCGATTGACGCATTCGTTGGAAGTTTCGTCTGTTGGGCGTTCGATGGGAAATTTGGTTGGAAAGTTTATTTCCGAAAATTATAAATTAACAAAAGAGTCGCAAGAATTTTATAAATATAGCATTCACGATGTGATTTCGGCGGCGTGTTTGTGTCACGATATTGGAAATCCAGCTTTTGGACATTCGGGCGAAGATGCAATTGCCTCTTATTTTGATCGTCACGAAACAGATTTGAAACAATATTTTACTGAAGCCGAATGGGCTGATTTAATCAATTTTGAAGGAAATGCGAATGCAATCCGAATTTTAACACAACAACAAAATGGAAAATCGGAAGGAGGTTTGCGTTTGACATATTCTACGTTGGCTGCGATAGCAAAATATCCGTGCGAATCGGTTGCAAAAGATAAAAGTCAATTGCATCGAAAGAAGTTTGGATTTTTTCAGGCACAAAAAGATGCGTTCCGAACAATTGCTGAAAAAACGAATATGATTTTGGAACAAGATTCGCCAATTATTTACAAGCGACATCCGTTTGTATGGTTGGTAGAAGCGGCTGACGATATTTGTTATTCGATTATAGACGTTGAAGATTCGCAACGTTTAGGAATTATTGACCATGATAAATGCCGAAAATTATTTTTGAATTTAGTAGAATCTTTAGATCCTTCACAAATTGATAAAACAAAAAATACATTAAAATCTATTTCAGATAAAAATGATCGAATAGCGTATTTACGTGCCAAATCAATTAATTTATTGACGCAAAAATCGGTTGAAGTTTACCAAAATAATTTTGATCAGATTGTAAAAGGTGAATTTAAAACGGCGCTATTAGATGTCATTAAAAATGAAACGGAACAAGTAACGAAACGAGTTTTGGACGAAATTCAACGTTTCTCTATTGAAAACATTTACAACCATCGTTCTGTTCTCGAAATAGAAAATGCAGGTTATAATGTAATGTCTGAATTACTTTCGCAATTTATTCCACCAATTTTGAAAGATGAAAAAGAACGCAAAACGTTTGAGAAAAAAGCGTTGCGTTTAGTTCCTGCTCAGTTTTTGTATGAAAAAGGAACAAAGTATCAAAAAGTTATGGGAATTTTGGATTATGTTTCGGGAATGACTGATAATTACGCAACAGAATTGTATCGCCGTATCAAAGGAATTGAAATTGGAATGACGATCTAGTTACGAAATTAGAAATACGAGGTGGGAATTTTGTTATATTTTAAATAACTAATTTCAAGTTTCGTAAAACGAACTTCTAATTTCGAATAACGAATAACTAAATAACATCACACGATAATGAAAAATGTAACAATACGAGAAGCAAGAAAAGAAGATTGCCCTCGAATTTTAGAGTTAATTCACGAATTAGCTTTATACGAAAAAGCGCCAGAAGAAGTAACGGTAACCTTAGAAGAAATGGAAGAATGTGGTTTTGGAGATAAACCAGTTTGGGGCTCTTTGGTCGCAGAAGTGGACGGAAATGTAGAAGGAATTGCGTTGCATTACGACCGTTATTCAACTTGGAAAGGACGAAGATTATATTTGGAAGATTTAATTGTAACCGAAAAAATGCGCGGTTCTGGAATTGGAAAATTATTGTTAGATGAATTAATTGTTTACGGAAAAGCAAATAATTACCACGGAATGGTTTGGCAAGTGTTGGATTGGAATGAGCCTGCAATTAATTTCTACAAAAAATACAATGCTGATTTTGATCCAGAATGGATTAATGTTTCAGTGAATTTTTAACCAATAAAAAAGACTCAAATCATATGATTTGAGTCTTTTTTATTTTGCTTACCGCTATTTCATAAATCCTTCATACCATTTCCACAAAATAATACCTGTACAAACAGAAACATTTAAAGAGTGTTTTGTTCCAGATTGTGGAATTTCGATACACGTATCACATTGATCAATGATTGATTGTTGTACACCATCAACCTCATTTCCCATCACAATTGCATATTTCTGAGATTGGTCAACTTCAAATTCATTCAACAAAACAGAACCTTCTGTTTGTTCAATCGTTACAATTTGGTAACCATCTTCTTTTAGTTTTGTAACCAATTCATTCGAATCTTTTACATATTCCCAATCAACAGAATTTTCTGCACCAATTGCCGTTTTATGAATTTCTTTATGTGGCGGAGTTGCTGTAATTCCACACAAATAAATTTTATCAATTAAAAATGCATCCGAAGTTCTAAAAACCGCACCAACATTGTGCATACTTCTTACATTATCCAACACCACAACAATCGGATGTTTTTCAATAGCTTTATATTCTTCCGCAGAAACGCGACCTAATTCGTCTAATTTTAGTTTTCTCATCACTTCGTTTTTAACTAACTTAGCTGTTCAAAATTTATAATAATTTGACAAAAGTAGTAAAGAATAAGGAAACTCCTCTAATGAAACAATATAACACGATTAAGGCGAAATATCCTGATGCGATGTTGTTGTTCCGTGTGGGAGATTTTTACGAAACATTTGGAGAAGATGCTGTGCGAGCTTCTCGCATTTTAGATATAGTTTTAACGAAACGCGCCAACGGCTCTGATAATAGTGCTTTGGCAGGTTTTCCTCATCATAGTTTGAATACTTATTTGCCAAAATTGGTGAAAGCTGGTTTGCGTGTTGCAATTTGCGATCAGCTCGAAGATCCAAAGATGGTAAAAGGTATCGTAAAACGAGGTGTTACAGAATTGGTTACGCCTGGTGTTGCATTGCAAGATGAGGTTTTGTCGTCAAAATCGAATAACTTTTTGATGGCTGTTCATCAAGGTGATAAAGCTTTTGGAATAGCTTTGTTAGATGTTTCGACTGGAGAATTTTTAGTTTCTGAAGGACAAGAAGATCAAGTGGCAAAAATTATTCAATCGTTTCGTCCAAGTGAAGTGATTTACCAGAAACGTGTCAAATATAATTTTTCTGATGTCAAAAGTAAATTTTTGTTGGATGATTGGGCTTTTCAATATGATTTTGCAATTGATAAATTAACCAATCTTTTCAAAACTAAGAATCTTAAAGGTTTTGGAATCGAGGATTTAAAAGATGGAATTATTTCTGCTGGTGCTATTTTAGCTTACTTGGACGATACGCATCATTTCGAAATTCAGCACTTAACATCTATTCAGCGTCTTAATCAAGATAGTTTTGTTTGGATGGATCCATTTACGATTCGCAATCTCGAATTGGTTTATTCTCCACACCCAAAAGGTGTTACGTTATTAAATGTTTTAGATGATACCAAAACTCCGATGGGTGCTCGTTTATTGAATCGTTGGATGGTGATGGTATTGAAAGATTTGAAATCAATTCAACGTCGTCAAAATATTGTCGAATATTTCTACAAATTTGGAGATTTACGTTACGATCTACGCGAAAAATTAGGTCAATTAACCGATTTAGAACGTTTGGCTGGAAAAGTTTCGACAGGAAAAATTACACCTCGTCAATTACAACAATTAGCACAAAGTCTTAAAATTTCGGAAGAAATAAAAGAAGTTGCTGAACAATCAAATATCAAACAAGTTTCGGATTTATTTTCTCGAATCGAACCAATTGATCATTTAACGCAAAAGATTTTTGATACACTTTCTGACGAACCTCCGCATCAAATTGTAAAAGGAAATGTGATTAGAGAAGGTGTTTCAGAAGAGTTGGATCGATTACGAAAAATTCAGTTTTCTGGGAAAGATTATTTGGATCAAATGTGTCAACGTGAAACAGAACGAACTGGAATTTCGTCCTTGAAAATTGCGTTCAATAATGTGTTTGGTTATTATATTGAAGTTCGAAATACGCACAAAGATAAAGTGCCAGAAGAATGGATTCGTAAGCAAACTTTGGTGAATGCAGAGCGTTATATTACCGAAGAATTAAAAGAGTACGAAACACAAATTCTTGGTGCAGAAGAAAAAATTCTTGCAATAGAAAATCAATTATTTATTGAATTGTTACAAGAAATTATCACTAAACTTTTACCGATTCAACAAACGGCAAAAGCAATTGCTTTTTTGGATGTTTTGTCAACTTTTGCAGAAATAGCAGAGAAAAATAATTATACTAAACCGTCTCTTAATGATGGTTTTGAACTAAATATAAAAGAAGGTCGTCATGCTGTGATTGAGCAACAATTACCAATTGGTGAACAATATGTGTCGAATAATGTTGAGTTAAATTCAGATCATCAACAAATTATTATGATTACTGGACCAAATATGTCTGGTAAATCGGCACTTTTACGTCAAACTGCTTTGATTGTTTTGATGGCGCAAATAGGAAGTTTTGTTCCAGCACAAGCAGCAGATTTAGGAATTATTGACAAAGTTTTTACTCGAGTTGGTGCTTCAGATAATATTTCGTCAGGCGAATCGACGTTTATGGTCGAAATGAATGAAACGGCAAGTATTTTAAATAACATTTCGGAACGAAGTTTGATTTTGTTGGATGAAATTGGTCGAGGGACTTCTACGTACGATGGTATTTCAATTGCTTGGGCAATTGCAGAATTCCTACATCAAAGTGCTTTGAAACCAAAAACATTGTTTGCTACACATTATCATGAATTGAATGAAATGTCAAAATCGATGGAACGTATCAAAAACTTTAATGTCAGTATCAAAGAAACAAAAGATACAATATTATTTTTGAGAAAATTAGTTCCAGGAGGAAGTGAGCACAGTTTTGGTATACATGTTGCTAAAATGGCTGGGATGCCGAAACGAGTGGTGGACAGAGCGAATGATGTGTTGAAAGTTTTGGAAGCGACGAAAACAGATGAAGGAATCTCGAATAAAACGGAGAAAATAACGCAAGATAATATGCAATTAAGTTTCTTTCAGTTAGATGATCCAATTTTAGAATCGATTCGAGAAGAAATTATGAACACAGATATTAATACTTTAACACCTGTTGAAGCATTGATGAAATTGAATGAAATCAAAAAGAAACTCGGTAAATAAACTTAAAAATATGAAGAAAATAATTTTAACAGCTGCAGGAGCTTTAGTCTTAGCTTCTTGTGCTACAAATCCAGTTACAGGACGTAAATCGTTGTCATTAGTATCGAACGCTGATTTATTTCCGACAGCTTATAATCAGTATTCTCAAGTTCTTAAACAAGGTAAAGTGATTACTGGTACTGCTGATGCAAAAATGGTGCAAACAGTAGGGGAACGTCTAAAATATGCCGCTGAAAAATATTATCAAGAAAAAGGAATATCTTCTCAATTACAAGGTTATCAATGGCAATTTACGTTGTTGAATGCAAACGAAGTAAATGCGTGGTGTATGCCTGGAGGTAAAGTTGCAGTTTATTCAGGTATTTTGCCTGTTACCAAAGATGCAACGGGATTGGCTGTTGTTTTAGGTCACGAAATTGGTCACGCTTTGGCTGGTCATAGTGCGGAGCAAGCTTCTCAGCAAATGGCAGCACAAGGTTTAGGACAAATTGTAGGTGGATCTATTGGAAATGCAGAATATGCAAAAGTTTTTGAACAATTATATCCTGTAGGTGCACAAGTTGGTTTACTAAACTATTCTCGTAAAATGGAATTAGATGCTGATGTTACAGGATTGTATTTAATGGCGATGGCTGGTTATGACCCTTCTCAAGCAATTCCTTTTTGGGAACGTATGGCTGCGAAAAGTGGAAATGCTGGAGTTTCAGAATTTTTGAGTACTCACCCTTCTGATGCTACGCGTATGGCTAAAATAAAGGAAGCCTTACCAACTGCTTTAGCATATTACAATGCAAGTCCGTATAAAGGAAAATAGAATAGTTTTTATTCATTTATAAAATATAAGCGAGTTAATTTGATAAATTGATTCGCTTTTTTTATATTTAGTATTCAAAACCACAATTAAAATTAAAATGATTAACAATTTTAGAATCAATTCGTTTTCTGAATATAAGAAAGCGTATAAAAAAAGTGTCGAGGAGCCTGAAAAATTTTGGGATAAAATTGCTGGAAACTTCGTTTGGCAAAAGAAATGGGACAAAACACTTGAATATAATTTTGAACAAGCAGATTTTAAATGGTTTCAAGGTGGACAACTAAATATTACCGAAAATGTTTTGGATCGTCATTTAGAAAAAAATGGAAACAAAACCGCTTTAATTTGGGAACCAAATAATCCTTTAGAAGAATCTCGAATTATTACATATCGTCAATTGCATTCAAAAGTTTGTCAATTTGCGAATGTCTTAAAAAATAATGGTGTACAAAAAGGAGATCGTGTGTGTATTTATATGCCAATGATTCCAGAATTAGCCATTGCAATGTTAGCTTGCGCGCGTATTGGTGCGGTGCATTCTATTGTTTTTGCAGGATTTTCTTCTGCTGCTATAGCCTCTCGTATCAACGATGCGCAATGTAAGGTTTTGGTGACAGCAAACGAAGTTTTTCGTGGAACGAAATCAATTAACTTAAAATCAATTTGTGATGAAGCCTTAAAAGATTGTGCTTCTATTCAGTCGTGTATTGTTTATCGTCGTGCTATAGAGCCTACTTCTATGGTTGGTGGACGAGATAAATTTTGGATTGATGAAATGCATAAGGTAGACGATAATTGTCCTGCGGAAATTATGGATGCCGAAGATCCTTTGTTTATTTTGTATACTTCTGGTTCTACGGGAAAACCAAAAGGAATGGTGCATACATGCGGTGGATATATGGTAGAAACGGCTTATTCGTTCGATAATATTTTTCAAATGGAGCACAACGATATTTATTGGTGTACAGCAGATATCGGTTGGATTACGGGACATAGTTACATTATTTATGGACCTTTGGCTTGTGGAGCAACTTCGGTAATGTTCGAAGGAATTCCAAGTTTTCCTGATTTTGGACGTTTTTGGGAAATTGTCGAAAAATTAAAAGTGACACATTTCTATACAGCTCCAACAGCAATTCGTTCGTTAGCTCGTGAATCGTTAGATTATGTCGAGAAATATGATTTATCAAGTCTTAAAGTTTTAGGATCAGTTGGTGAACCAATTAACGAAGAAGCTTGGCACTGGTTTAATGATTATATTGGAAAAGGAAATTGTCCAATTGTAGATACATGGTGGCAAACCGAAACAGGTTCGATTTTGATTTCGCCATTAGCAGGAATTACGCCGCTTCGTCCAACGTTTGCAACATTGCCACTTCCTGGAATTCAGCCAGTTTTAATGGATGAACAAGGAAAAGAAGTAGAAGCAGTAAATGAGAAAGCAGAAGGACGTTTAGCAATTAAATTTCCTTGGCCATCTATGGCTCGTACTATTTATGGTGATCATAAACGTTATGTAGAAACTTATTTTTCAACATTTCCAGGATATTATTTTACAGGAGATGGAGCTTATCGCGATGTAATGGAAAATTATCGAATTACAGGACGTGTAGATGATGTGGTGATTGTTTCTGGACATAATTTAGGAACTGCACCAATAGAAAATGCAATAAATGAACACGAAGCTGTAGCAGAAAGCGCAGTTGTTGGTTATCCTCATGATATCAAAGGAAATGCATTATATGCTTTCGTGATTTTACAAGATGGAGTACAAGGTTCACCAGAACTTGAAGCAGAAATAAAAAATGGAGTTTCTAAATTAATTGGAGCAATTGCAAAACCAGATAAAATACAGTTTGTTTCAGGTTTACCAAAAACGCGAAGTGGAAAAATTATGCGCCGTATTTTGAGAAAAATTGCAAGTAACGAAACTGATTTTGGCGATACTTCAACATTATTAGATCCAGATGTTGTAACTGTTATTCAGAAAGGAAAAGTTTAAAGTAAGGCTGAGGTTAAGATTTAGCCTAAGTTTATCAAAATAATTTTCAAAACAAAAAGCATTACCCAAAAAGTAATGCTTTTTTGGTTTGATTATTTTGGATAAATTTTCTTATCTAAATTTCCTTTATATAGCCGAGATTCAATGCATTTTTTGTAATTTTGTAGACTTTTTAAAGGTATGATAAAAATTTCACCAGTTTTAGAATCGTATTTAGATCATCATGTGGATCAAGAACCTGAAATCTTGAGCCGTTTACGTGTTGAAACTTATCAATGTACAACGCAGCCACACATGATTTCGGGCGAATATCAAGGTCGTTTGTTAAGCATTTTGTCGAAGATTTTAGCGCCTAAAACTATTTTAGAGTTAGGAACTTTCACAGGTTACGCAACATTGTGTTTGGCAGAAGGTTTGACTGCTGATGGAAAAATCATTACGATGGATAAAAATGATGAGTTAGAATATCTTTGCAGAAAGTATTTTGATGAATCAGAATTTGCTTCAAAAATTGATTTCAGAATCAATGATGCGCGCAAAGAATTGAATACAATTGAAAAATATTCTGTAGATTTAGCTTTTATTGATGCCGATAAAGAGAGTTATCCTTATTATTTCGAGAAGGTATTGGAACTTCTTCGTCCCGGAGGAGCAATGTTGGTTGACAATGTGTTGTGGTACGGAAAAGTGATGATGGAGGAGGAAGATAAGAAAGATCCTTCGACAAAAATCTTGAAAGAATTTAATGAGATGGTAACGAAAGATGAACGTGTCGAATCGATCATTTTACCAATTCGTGATGGAATTACATTAATTCGAAAAAAATAATGAAGTACGCCATTTGTCAAGTAAGTGTTGCGCCATTGCGCTCCGAAGCAAGAGATTCATCAGAAATGGTGAGTCAGGTTTTGTTTGGAGAAAAGTTGATTATTTTAGAAGAATTAGAAAAATGGACGAAAGTTCAGTTAGCTTTTGATGGTTATGAAGGTTGGCTTGATCCAAAACAAATTGTAGAAATTTCGGAAGAAGAATATAATAAAGATTCAATCGAGAAATTTGCTATCAATCCGTACAATCATGCGATGGAAAGTGGCTTGCCAATGACTTTGACAATTGGAGCTGAGGTTCGTGCTTTGAATGAAAGTAAAATCAAAATTGGTCCAAAATGTTTTGAATATTTTGGGGTATATACTTCTGGTAAAAAATCAAAAGATCAATTGGTCGAAATAGCAAAAGCCTATCTAAATGTGCCTTATTTATGGGGCGGAAAATCTTCTTTTGGAATTGATTGTTCTGGTTTAACGCAACAAGTGTACAAAATAGGAGGTTACAAAATTCCGAGAGATGCTTATCAACAAGCGGAAATGGGCGAAGTTTTGAGTTTTGTAGAAGAAGCAGAACCTGGAGATTTAGCTTTTTTTGATAATGCAGAAGGTCGAATTATTCATGTCGGAATTATGTGTGGAAATGGAAAGATTTTACATGCACACGGAAAAGTTCGCATTGATCCAATTGATACAAATGGAATTTTCAATACCGATTCTCAAAAATATTCGCATAAATTGCGATGCATTCGAAAATTAATTCCTTAATAATAGAGTAAAAATCATTTCATTCGAAATGATTTTTTTGTTTTAATTGAAATCAAATCTAAATAGGACATAATCAGTGATTAAACTATTTTTTAATTGGATTTAGCTGTAACTTTATTAAACACTAATCGATTGAAATAATGTCTATAAAAATTCCTGAAAATTTAAAAGGGTTATCTGATTCTGAAGTTAAAAAAGCTCAAGAACAATACGGAAATAATGCGATAAAAAGTGATCAAAATTCTGCTTGGTACAGCTTATTGTTTGATATTCTAAAAGAACCAATGACGTTAATTTTGATTGCTGTATCAATTATTTATGTGTTGGTTGGTGATTTGGGCGAAGCTGCATTTATGTTTGTGGCGATTGTTGCGGTGACAGGAATTTCTTTTTACCAAGATTCTCGTAATCAAAAAGCTCTGCAAGAGTTGGAAAAGTTGAACGAACCTTTGAGTTCTGTTATCCGTAATGGACGATTAGTTGAGATTCCAACACACGAAATTACAATTGGTGATTTGTGTGTGACGGAAGAAGGAAAAATGATCAATGCGGATGGGAATATTGTTCATAGTAATGATTTTTCGGTGAACGAATCTGCTTTAACAGGCGAAAGTATGTCGGTTTTTAAAGATACAGATCATCCAGAAATTTACAGTGGAACCTTGACGGTTTCTGGATTGGCTATTTTTGAAGTGACGGCTATTGGAGCAGAAACAAAATTAGGGAAAATAGGAACCTCAATTTTATCTATAAAAGAAGAGAAGTCGCCTTTGCAATTGCAGATAGAAAAATTTGTGAAAGGAATGGCAATCATTGGAATCATTGTTTTTGTAATGGTTTGCGGATTCAATTATTTTCAAACAAGAGACATTGTAAGCAGTTTATTAAACGGTTTGACTTTGGCAATGTCTATTTTACCTGAAGAAATTCCAGTTGCATTTACCACATTTATGGCATTGGGTTCATGGAAATTATTACGCGAAGGAATTATTGTAAAAAAGAGTAGCGTTGTCGAAACTTTAGGAAGTACAACTGTTATTTGTAGTGATAAAACAGGAACAATTACAGAAAATTCGATGAAATTGAAAGCTATTTATGATGCAAAAACGTCTTCTGTTTTTGATGAAAATCAATTCAAAAATGTCGAAATTTATGAGATTATACAATATGCGATGTGGAGTAGTGAACCTGTTCCGTTCGATCCTATGGAAAAAACGTTGCACCGAGTTTACGAACAAACGCAGCTTGATGAACGTAATCAATATCAAATGTTTTTCGAATATCCTTTATCTGGGAAGCCTCCCATGATGACACATTGTTTTAAAAATAAAGATAATCAACGAATAATTGCGGCAAAAGGTGCTCCAGAAGCAATTCTGAATGTTTCAAACTTATCTGAAGAAGTAATAAATCAATTAAAAAAAGTAATTGATGATTTTGGATTAAAAGGTTTTCGACTTTTAGGTGTTGCGAAATCTAATTTTGAAGAGGATAATTTTCCAAAACATCAACAAGATTTACCCTTCGAATTTTTAGGATTCGTCGTTTTTTATGATCCTCCAAAAAAAGGAATTAATACTGTGTTTCAACAGATTTATGATGCGGGAATAAAAGTAAAAGTGATTACGGGTGATAATGCTGAAACAACAAAAAGTATTGCAGAACAGGCTGGAATTTTACATGCAGAAAATAGTATTACAGGAAGTGAAATTGCTCAACTTTCGGAGAAAGATCTGTTACAAACGGCTCATGATAAAGTGTTGTTTGCTCGTATGTTTCCTGAAGCGAAATTGGCTGTTGTAAAAGCGTTGAAAGAAGATGGAGAAGTAGTGGCAATGTTGGGTGATGGGGTTAATGATGGACCAGCCTTGAAAGCGGCTCATATTGGAGTGGCGATGGGTGAAAAGGGAACAGAAATAGCGAAACAAGCTGCTCAATTGATTTTGACGAATGATGATTTAGGTAAATTAGTAGTCGGAATCGCTGCTGGAAGACGTATTTATACGAATCTCAAAAAAGCTGTTCAATATATTATTTCTATTCATATTCCGATTATTTTAATTGTTTCGTTGCCATTATTTTTAGGTTGGGCTTTTCCACAAATTTTTACGCCAGTTCACGTTATTTTCTTAGAATTGGTAATGGGACCAACATGTTCTATTGTGTATGAAAATGAACCATTGGAAAAAGATTCGATGAAAAGAAAACCTCGTCCGATGACCGAAACTTTCTTGAATTGGAAAGAGCTTTCAACAAGTATTATTCAAGGAATTATAATTACATTAGGATTGTTGTTTGTATATCAATATACTTATCAACTTGGAGGAAATGAAGAGAAAACACGTGCAATGGTTTTTACAACGTTAATTTTCTCGAATGTTTGGTTGAGTTTAACTAATCGCTCATTTTATTATAGTTTGTGGTCAAGTTTCCGAAACAAAAATAATTTAATGGTCTATGTCACAGTTTTGACATTAGTAATACTTTTTGCCATATTGTATATACAGCCAATTTCATTGTTTTTTAAAGTAACTTCATTAAATCTAAATGAATTAGGAATCGCGATGCTTGTAGCAATGCTTTCTGTACTTTGGTTCGAAGTGTATAAATGTATAAAACGTAGAAGAAAAATTGAATAAATAGTGATATTTAGGTTTATTGATTCGTTATAACGAATCAATAAACTCAACTGTTTTAGCCAAAGTTGGCGTTTTATTTTCTTTGTAAGGTGTATGTTTTGCATCAGGAACAAGATAACTTTCTTTTCTTCCTTTTACATTGTTGATAATTCCATTTACTTGCTCAATCGAACCATATTCATCATCAATTCCTTGAATAACCAAAGTTGGACATTCGATATTTTTTAATTCTTCTCGAATATCAAAATCAATAAAATCTGGGCGTAACCAAGTTTCTGTCCACATCTCAAAAACTTTCTGCGTTTTATCGCCATGATATTTTGTCAAACGTTCTTTCAAATTAGTTTCTGCATATGCAATTTTAGCATCTCTGATTCCTTGCAATGAAATTTCTTCCACAATAATGTGCGAACCAACGACAATGATTCCTTTTAAATTTTGATGATATTTTGAAGCGTAAAGCAACGTTATCGAGCCACCATCGCTATGTCCAAATAAAATAATGTCTTTGAAGTTGAAATGTTGAACCAAATCATTTAGAAAATCTGCTTCATCATGCATATAGGTTAATTCGCGATGATTAATTGTAAAAGGCGACGATTTTCCATAACCTTTTCTATCGTAGATAAATAAATTACAATTCGTTTTTTCGGCAACTTCTTTCGGGAAATCTCTCCAAAGTTGCGTAGAACCTAAAGAATCGTGTAAGAAAATAAGAGTTGGTCTTTCTGGATTTATTTCGTGGTGATAATAATGAATATTGGCGTTGTTGATTTCTAAACTGTTTTGGCTCTCCATTTTTGTTGTGATTTTTTCGAAAGCTAAAGATAACAAAAATGCCTCGATTTTATTTATTCGAGGCATTTGTTTATTTTGGTTTTAGAATTATTATTTGATGAAATCTGTAATAATTTCTAAGGTTTTCGCTTTTGCAGTTTCCAAATCGTCATTCAATAAAATGATATCAAAGTCTTTTGCTTTTTCCATTTCAATTCCCGCTTTGTCCAAACGTTGTTTCAATTTGTCTTCGCTTTCTGTGTTGCGAGAAATCAAACGTTCTTTCAAAATTTCTAAAGATGGAGGATTTACAAACACTGTTAAACATTGATCTCCGTACAACTTTTTGATATTCAATGCACCAATAACATCAATGTCAAAAATAACAGAATTTCCTTCTGATGTAATGCGATCAACTTCCGATTTTAAAGTTCCGTAAAAATTATCGCGGTAAACTTCTTCGTGTTCTACGAATTCGTCGTTTGCAATTTTTGCCTTAAATTCTTCTGGTGTTAAGAAATAATAGTCTTCTCCGTGAGCCTCACCTTCGCGTTTATCTCTAGTTGTACAAGAAATAGAAAATTTGATATTTTCCAATTGTTCTAAAGCGTAACGAACTAAAGTTGTTTTTCCTGCGCCTGATGGAGCTGAAAAGACGATTAATTTTCCTTTTTTCATTATAAAATGTTTAACGATTGTTCTTTAATTTTTTCTAATTCATCTTTCATTTGAACGACAATTTTTTGCATTTCAGAATGATTTGACTTTGAACCTAATGTATTAATTTCACGACCAATTTCTTGCGAAATAAACCCTAGTTTTTTACCATTTGATTCAGTTCCAGCTAATTCTTTCAAGAAATATTCGCAATGGTTTTTTAGACGAACTTTTTCTTCAGTAATGTCCAATTTTTCCAAATAGAAAATTAATTCTTGCTCAAAACGATTTTGATCAATATCAACTTTTACTTCTTCTAAACGTTTATTGAAACGTTCTTTGATTGTCTCAATTCGTTCTTTTTCAAAAGGCACAACTTGTGTTAAAAGCTCCAAAATATTATTCAAGTTTAAAGTCAAATATTTCTCTAAAACTTTTCCTTCGTCTAATCTAAATTGATTTAAAGCGTCAATAGCGTTAATAATTGTTGCACGAATTTGATTCCATTCGTCTTCACCCAAATCGTCTTGCGTGTACGAAATAACGTCTGGAAGGCGCATTACTACAGGTAACAATTCACCATCAGTCACATTTGGCGTGATTGATTTGAATTCTGCCATATAACTTTTGATTAATTCAGCATTTATATTTTGATTTCTTGCAGCAGGATTTAACTCTACCAACATCGAAAAATCAACTTTTCCACGTTGAACTTTTTCTGAAATAAGGTTTCTGATTTCTAATTCTTTTTCACGATAAAAAGAAGGAATTCTCGTGTTTAAATCCAGTGTTTTACTGTTTAAAGAACGGATTTCTATCGTTACTTTTTTCTCAGGTAATTCCAATACGGCTTTACCGTAACCTGTCATAGATGCTATCATAATTGTAAAATTATGCGAACAAAATTACAATAAATTAACGTAATGCGAACTGAATTATCATCTTTAATCATTTTAAAGTTTAACATTTTGCTAAAATTTTGATGAACTTAAAACATTTATCTTTAACAAAAAACAAACTAAAAATAACTATGACAAATCAAGAATTGTACAAAGGAATTGCAGAAGATGGATTGAGTTTACCTTCTACAATGGGAATTTTTCCTTCGTCGAAAGATTTTGTATTCTCGAGAGAATCAATCGAGAAAAGTTTGAAATTAACTAATTATTTTCAATTAATTAATTTTGATCTTATCGAAATTGATAAAGACGAAAATGGAGCGGTGAAGCAAGAATATCAACTTGTAGTGTCTTATTTGGAGGAAGAATTTGATGTGAATTTGTATGTTGTGGATGCGAGAAGTAACGATTATTCTGAATTTGGTTTTGGAAATATGATTTCGGATGAAGAAATGGAAATTGCAACGCAACAAGATTTTTATTTGGAATCTGTGATGTATTTCGGAAATGAC
The DNA here is from genome assembly GCF_002453775.1 of Empedobacter sp. UBA6745. Taxonomy (NCBI): domain Bacteria; kingdom Pseudomonadati; phylum Bacteroidota; class Flavobacteriia; order Flavobacteriales; family Weeksellaceae; genus Empedobacter; species Empedobacter sp. UBA6745. The sequence goes on along the minus strand of NZ_DKHL01000001.1, from coordinate 87,919 downwards.
GCGTTGGATAGTTTTCATTTGCAACTAAAAATTATGCAAGCCATTGTCGAGAATCCGTCTATTGTTGTCGATTTTATGCCTTATCGTTTGCTTTCTGGTAAATGGGCGAAAGTGACAGCAGAGTCAGAAATTCCGCCTGCGCCTTCGTATTTATATGTGATTCATGGCGTTTATGATGAGGACGAAGATGGCGATCGCGTGTATTGGATGCATACGCATGGTTTGCATCGTTGCGGTTCTGTGGAATTGGAAATGTTGAACATCAAAGATGGAGTAGAGCAGATGAATTCGGCTTTGGATATGATTGTAAATGCGTTTATTAAACCAGATTTTCGTTCGCCAGAAAATGAAGAATTTAATATTGGTTATGATGGTTTGGATATTACATTTTGTTGGAAACGTTGGGAAGATGTGGTGAAAGATTATCCTGCAACAATTCCGGGAGGTTACAATGAGCGTCAGCCAGAAAACGAAAATTACGAACCTTGTGGCGTTTTGTTAGGGGTTCAAGAAGGACATACATTAACGCCAGAAGTTTATGCGGCAACAATTGCAGATAATCCGATTTTCTTTATCAGCGATCAGGAAACGGAACGAATGTCAGCCTTGGCTTATCAACGTTTTGAATCTTATAAAAAAGCATTTAACACGTATTTTAATCCAGAAGCAGATGAAGAAAATTATTATCGATTTTTAATCAAATTAGGATTTGATGTTGATCATGAAATGAATAAGGAACATATTTGGTTTGATGTGTACGGAATCAATGAAAACAACGAAATTTTTGGTGTTTGCTTGAATCGTCCTTATGCTGTAGAAGGTTTGAATGAAGGAGATGAAGGTCTTTATCCGCAAGAAATGATTACCGATTGGTTAATTTACACGCCGACAAACACCATCACTCCTGATAATATTTACACTATTGATTAATCAACGCGCCATTTTTCCAAACATACGTTGGTTGTAATTGCCCTTGATAATAGATAATATTACGATAATCGAAGGTAGAGAAGCTTATAAAATCGGCTTTTTTACCTTTTTCTATTGTGCCACGATCAGCTAAATTCAATGCTTTTGCTGCACGAAAAGTAATTGCTGCTAAAACTTCTGCCATTGATAATTTCTCGAAAGTAGCCAAAATAGAAGCTTGTGTCAAAAGATTTCCCATCGGAGCCGAACCAGGATTCCAATCTGAAGCAATCGAAACGCAACAACCAGCATCTAACAATTTTCGAGCAGGTGCATATTGCATTCCCAAACCGATAGAAGCACCAGGTAAAACTGTTGCCACAACATCAGAATTGGCAAGATTTTTCACTTCTTCTTCTCCTGAAAATTCTAAATGATCTGCACTCAATGCGTTATATTTTGTTGCTAAATAACTTCCTCCAGCTGTAAATTGATCGGCGTGAATGGTAATTTCAAATCCTTGATTTTTTGCTTCATTCAAGAAATAATCGCCTTCTTCAACAGAAAAAGCAGATTGTTCCACAAAAATATCCACACGATTTGCTAAATTATCAGCTTTCAATTTTGGAAAGACTTCTTTCACCAAAAGTTCTAAATATTCTTTGTTCGAACCTTCAAAATCTTTTGGTTTCATATGCGCACCTAAAAAAGTTGGAATTAAATCAATTTCACTTTCTTGATTCGCCATATTTATCGCTTCCAACATTTTAATTTCGCCTTCAACAGAAAGTGCATAACCCGATTTAACCTCAGCAGTTGTGATTCCTTGTTTGGCTAATTGCGCAATATGTTTTAGCGTAATATCTTTCAGTTCGTCAACTGTTTTCTTACGTGTTTCTGTTACAGTAGACCAAATTCCACCACCACTTTCGGCAATTTCTAAATAAGTTTTTCCGTCCAAACGCATAGCAAAATCTTTGGCGCGATTTCCTCCAAAACAAACGTGCGTATGCGAATCAACAAGTCCAGGAAGAAGAATTTGTTCCGTTTTAATTTGTTCAATTTCGATGGTTGGATGTTGTTGAGAAAGTGTTTCGAAATTTCCAATTTCTACAATTGTTTCATCATCAATAATAATTCCTCCATCTTCGAGAACTTCGATTTGGTTTTCGTGAAGTGCTCCTTTTAAAGGTAGATTGGCAAGTGTTATAATTTGTCTGAAAGGACCGATTAATTTCATTTTTGTTGTTTTATAACACAAGTTTACGAAATTTAAGGGAGATTGTGTTCGAATTTCGAAACTCGATTACCGAATTTCGAAGTTTTTACTTTTTCTTCAAATAAGTTGGGTCGTTTGGGTATTTAATTACTTTGACTAATGTAATAATTGTAAAAATAACGAAGATTAATATCACGATTGCGCTAAGAATGATGCGGTTATTTTGTTCGTTGTTGAACCCAAGGTAAAGCTCGAAAGCTGCCCAAACAATCATTAAAATTTGTGGTAATAGTGCGCCGAAAATATTTTTTGTCATTTTATTCTTCTATTGAGCTGTAAAAATAAGAAAAATAAAAAACCTGCTTATTATAAGCAGGTTGAAAATATTATTGAGATACTAATTTTGTTTCATTAAGAATTGGTTCTCTTTTCAGAATGTAAGTTGCCACTTCTATAGTTTCTTCTTTTTCTTCGAAAATTGGAGCTTCTTGCATAAATGCAGTTGCTGGCGCTTCTTCTACTTTTGGTGGCGTGTTATCAAATTTGTAATTAAATCCGATTCCAAGTGTTTGTTTTGCTTGCGTTTTTTTTATTTGATCTTCGTCATACAATAAGTTTATTGTAACCTGAGCAGAGATAAATTTGTTAACTTTTAAATCTAGAATACCATCATAGGCTAAATCCATATTCCCAAATTTGTTTAAATAATCTGCATAAATTCCTAAACGGTTATCGTATGTGATTCCATCCATAATTTGGATTTTGTATCGAGCACCTAAATAAGCACCAAATTCAAGTAATGTGTTATCTCCATCGTTTTTAAGACCAAAGTTTCCTTTTTTCTGTAGGTCTTTATCCATTACAAAAGTCATTCTAGGCGTGAATGGATGAATATTAATTTGGAAATTTTCGTTTGGTTTGTAATCAACACCCAATCCTAAACTCAAATATCCAGGAGCTAAAATATTTGATATTTTAACTCTCGGATCTGGAACATAGTTGTAACCAGCAGAGAATTGAGTACGAAAAATCATTGCAGATGCTAAAAACCAATTATTTTTAATTTTGTAACCATAAGAAGAATAAAATTCTAACATATCATTAGTTTTGCGAGTATCATCTTTATTGGCTTGTATACCATATGCCATTACAACTCTATTATCCCAAATATGTTTATCACGAGTAAAATTGAATTCATAGTCTAATGATCCATTAAGCGCAAATGAATTTACACCTCCCGCAACCCAATTACTGAATGCACTTTGAGAAAATAAAAGTGAATTATTTCCTGAAACAAACCAGCCAGGTTGACGACCATCAAATTTCTGATCTTTTAAATAACGCTTGCTATCAGTAGCTACTTTACCATCTTTTACTGTTTGCGCAAAAGTTGTAGCACTTCCTAAAATTGCTAATGTAAATAAAATTTTTTTCATATAGATTGGTTGATTTAATAGTTATTTTATTCCAAAAATATGGATTCTGATTTAATATACGTTGATTTTTCGTCAATTGTATTTTTATCAAAAACTTGATCATAGTTTTGCTTCTCCAGTTTTATTCTAGGTAATTTGACTGGGGAAATGCCAGATGTATCGAAATATGGGAGAATTTCCTTCTTTCGACGTTTCTTCTTATCTTTTTTCTTAGTACTGTCTATTTTATACGTTAAGCCAATCCCAAGAGCTTGTTTAAACTGTGTTTGCGCAACTTGATCTTCATCATAAATCAAATTAATGGTTAATTGCGTGGACATAAAATTATTAATTTTCATATCTAACAATCCTGCATACACAATATCGAGGTTATAAAATTTGTTGGAATAATTGGAGAAAATTCCAATATTATTATCGTAAGTGACATTATCAAAAAGTTTTACCTTATAACGTCCACCTAAATATGCACCAACTTCGAAAAGAAATGTATCGCCATCATTCCGCAAACCATAGGTTCCTTTCTTTTGCAAATCTTTGTCCGCAACAATTGTTGTTCTTGATGTTAAAGGTTGAAAACTGACAGAAAAATTAGAATTTGGCGTATAATTCGCACCGACCCCAATTGTTACATATGCAGGCGCAAACAAATTTGATAGTTTTGTTTTTGGAGTTGTTCCATAATTGAAACCCGCAGAAAACTGTGAACGAATATTAAGTGATGAGGTTAGGTACCATTTTTCTTTAATTAAATAACCATAAGAAGTTGTGATATTTAGATTGTCAGCAGTTTTACGTGTTCCATTGGTTTTATTATCTAAAAAACCATATTCAAAAATAAAACGATTGTCCCAAAAGTGTTTCTTTTTTCGGAAATTGAATTCGTAATCAGTTTTTGCATTCAGTGAAACCGAATTTTCACCTCCTGCCATCCAATTGGAAAAGGTGTTCTGATTAACGGTTAAAGTATTTGCACCATAAATTTCCCAACCCGATTTTCGTCCTGTAGTATCCACTTTAGATTTCAGATATTTTCGACCATCAATAATTAGATTTCCACTGGTATCTAAAAATTGAGCCGAACTAAAAAGTGATAGGACTAAAAAAATAATTGAGAAAATTAGTCTCATTTTAAAAAAATATCTTTGTTTAAAATTGAAAAATTCCAAACAAAGATATCTAATTTATTTTGTAAGGCTAAAAACCTTTCTTAATTATTTTGCCAACCTTTCAACCATTTCACTAATGTATCCACCCATTCTTGACGATCATTCAAACATGGAATGTATGTAAATTGTTCTCCACCAGCTTTTAAGAATTCTTCTTGTCCTTCCATCGAAATTTCTTCCAAAGTCTCCAAACAATCTGCAACAAAGGCAGGTGAACAAACAACTAAATTTTTCACGCCTTGCTCAGGAAACTCTTCCAATACATAGTCTGTATATGGTTTTATCCAAGGATCACGTCCCAAACGAGATTGGAAAGATGTAGTGTATTTATCTTCTGGTAATTGCAGATATTCAGTTAATAACCTTGTTGTTTCAAAACATTGATTACGATAAGTTTCAATTGGTAATTTACTAATTTTCGCAGCACGAAGTGCTTTATTATCATGACGCTCTGGAATTCCATGATAAGTGAATAATATTTTATCGTATTCTTCAGGTAAATTTTCTTTGATAGAATCTCCTAAAACTTTGATATAATCTGGATGTTTGTAAAAAGCTTTCAAGAAATTAATCTTAGTGTCTTTGTAACTTTTTTTCTGAATTTCAAGCACTTTATCCGCAACAGTTTCTGTAGAAGACATCGTGTATTGAGGGTATAAAGGAACAACCAAAATGTCGCGAACTCCTTTGTCATAAAGCTCTTGTAAACCAGCTTCTATCGAAGGGTTTTTGTAACGCATTGCCAAAACAACTGGAATATCCATTTGTTTTTGTACCATATCTCTCAAAATTTTAGAGTAAACAATTAAAGGAGAACCTTCTTTTGTCCAAATTTTTCGGTAAGCTTCAGCAGATTTTTCGGGTCTTTTTGGTAAAATAAATAATTCAACAATAGTTTTACGAATAATCCAAGGAGAATCCAAAACTTTCTTATCCATTAAAAATTCGCGTAAATAAGTTCTTACGTCTTCAACATTGGTAGAATCGGGCGAACCTAAATTCACTAATAATATTCCTTTGCTCATAATTCTTTTTATCTAAAAAAATATTGCGTTCTTTGTAGGTGTAAAAGTACGGAGGATAATTTAATTTGTCCTTCGTAATATCATCATTATAATTTATATCATCATTTTATGTCAGATTTATTAAATCCTGATAAAGAATTTTATCCAGACGACGATCTAAATCACGAAAATACTGTTCGTCCGCAAAGTTTTGATGATTTTGCTGGACAAGCGCATATTCTCGAGAATTTAGAAGTTTTCGTAAAAGCGTCTAAACTTCGTGGCGAAGCGTTGGATCACGTTTTGCTGCATGGACCTCCAGGTTTGGGAAAAACTACATTGGCGAATATTATTGCGAATGAATTAGGTGTTGGAATCAAAATTACCTCTGGACCAGTTCTCGATAAACCAAGTGATTTAGCAGGTTTGTTAACGAATTTGGAAGAAAATGATGTGCTTTTTATTGATGAAATCCATCGTATGTCTCCCGTTATCGAAGAATATTTGTATTCGGCAATGGAAGATTTTAAGATTGATATTATGATCGAATCTGGACCAAATGCACGTTCGGTTCAAATTGGTCTGAATCCTTTTACATTAATTGGCGCAACAACACGTTCTGGTTTATTAACTGCACCGCTTCGTGCTCGTTTTGGAATTAATTTCCGTTTCGAATATTATAATGTCGAATTATTAAGTACGATTGTTGAGCGATCTTCTCGTATTTTAGACACACCAATTGACGAAAGAGCGGCGATAGAAATTGCTGGTCGTAGTCGTGGAACTCCTCGTATTGCAAATGCATTATTGAGAAGAACACGAGATTTTGCTCAAATAAAAGGAAATGGAAAAATTGATTTATCAATTGCCGAATTTTCTCTAAAAGCCTTGAAAGTTGATGATAATGGTTTAGATGAAATGGATAACAGAATTTTATCAACGATTATCGAAAAATTTAAAGGTGGACCAGTCGGAATTACAACTTTAGCAACAGCAGTTGGAGAAAATGGTGGAACATTGGAAGAAGTTTACGAACCATATTTGATTCAAGAAGGTTATTTGATGCGTACAGCTCGTGGACGTGTTGCAACTGAAAAAGCTTTCAAACATATTGGCGTAAAATATCGTGGAGAAAATTCTCCTCAAACCGATTTGTTTGATTTGTAAGTTTGTTCTCATTCTGAGCTTGTCGAAGAATATTTAGATGTTTCAATACGATTTTTTTATTTTAACGAATCAAAAATTACTCAATATGACAATTAAAAAGTCATTCTGAACGTGTTTCAGAATCGTATGATTTAAGTTTGAGTGTAGCTGAATTAAAAAATATTTTATGTTAGAATTAAGACCGAATTGCGAGAACTGCGGAAAGAATTTATTGCCAAATTCAACAGAAACAATGATTTGTACATTTGAATATACATTTTGCAAAGATTGCGTTGATAATGTTTTGGAAAATGTTTGCCCAAATTGTGGCGGTAATTTTACACCAAGACCTATTCGACCAAATAAATATTTATCTAAATATCCTGCTTCTACCCAAATTGTGTTGAAAAAAGTTAATCTAACAGAATTTGAGAATTCAAAGGAAGAATTTAAAGATATTTTACCTGAAAATCGTTAATCTCAATTTAGGAAAAATTAAATAAGATGTGATGTTGAAACGAGTTCAACATGACAATATCATTCCGATGTTAGGAGGAATCTCAGATTCTTCATTTCACTAACGTTTCATTCAGAATGACAAAATTTAATTTCGTCGATATAATAATTATAAATTCATAATTACGAATTAACTAATGCTCCTTCAAACAGAAGAACATATCAAAATAAAATGGTCCCAATGCATCAAAGAAAAAGCTGAAGCGTTGGGATTTATTTCTTGTGGTATAGCAAAGGCTGATTTTTTGGAAGAAGAAGCACCTCATTTAGAAGCTTGGTTGAAGAATGATTTTCATGGCGAAATGCAGTATATGGAAAATCATTTCGATATGCGATTGGATCCTCGAATTTTGGTAGAAGGAGCAAAATCTGTGATTTCGTTGGCGTATAATTATTACCAAGATTTAGATCGAAATCCTAATTCTTACAAAGTTGCGATGTATGCGCAAGGCGAAGATTATCATTTTGTTGTGAAGGAAAAAGTACGAGAATTATTAGATTTTATTCAAGAAGAAATAGGAGAGGTGAGCGGTAGAGCTTTTACCGATTCTGCACCAATTTTGGAACATGCTTGGGCGAAAAAAGCTGGAATTGGTTGGGTTGGAAAAAATTCGTTGACATTATCTAAACAAAAAGGGTCGTTTTTCTTTTTGTCCGAATTAATTATTGATTTGGATTTAGCATATGATTCTCCAATCGAAACGGATCATTGCGGAAATTGCACGCGTTGCATTGATGCTTGTCCAACTGAAGCAATTTTACCCAATAAAACTGTGAACGGAAGTCAATGTATTTCGTATTTTACAATTGAATTGAAAGATCAAATTCCGACCGAAATGAAAGGGAAATTTGACGATTGGATTTTTGGTTGTGATGTTTGCCAAGAAGTTTGTCCGTGGAATCGTTTTTCATTGCCCACGAAAGAAACTCGATTTATAGGTCATGAGAAAATTAATCAATTCTCGAAAAAAGATTGGGAAGAAATTACGGAAGATGTTTTTCGAGAAATTTTTAAGAAATCACCTGTCAAACGTACAAAATTTGATGGTTTGAAAAGAAATATAGATTTTGTAAAATCACTATAATTCGTGAAAATTTTTGGTTTAGATTTTGTTAGCTTTACTTCAAGAAAATCGAATCAAAAAATGAAAAAAAGTTTATTCATTCTTACTACTTTTTTAAGCTATTTTGCGCAAGCTCAATTTGGGATTGTACAAGATAAAGATGGTTTTGCAAATGTGAGAGATGAGAAAAATACTTCGTCTAAAATTGTTGCTAAAGTCAATTCAAATTCAATTTATCCAATTGATTCTGATGAAGAAAATTCGAAATGGTATTTGGTCGAATATCAACTTGAAAAAGCTGGTTATGTTTACCATGATCGAATCAAAAAGCTAGAAGATTTTGAAACAATTTCACCAACTTCAGTCAATGATTCTAAAATAGAATTTTCGATTGCGGATTATATTATTCAGCTCGAAACGCAAACATTTAATTCAAAAAAGCATAAAATTTTCAAGGAAGGTGATTTTGTTTATGCGATTGATGAAAAAGATTTTCTTGGTTCGGATGGAATGATTCCTCAAACAGAATTCAAATCGTTTAAAATATCATTCAAAGGAAAAGAGATTATCATTCCAAAAGAATATTTTACCAATTTATATAACGCAAATTTATCCGCTACAAAACTTACTTACAATAAAGAGTTAAATCAATATTATTTGTTTGGGACATATAGCGATGGAGCTGGAGTTTATGATACGCTTTGGGTGTTGGATAATGGGGAAATTGTAAAACATATTGCTCAAATTAATGCTTATGCTTAGTCGATTTTTTTCAATTTTAGGATGCTTTTTGCTATTTACTTCGATAATATTTGCTCAAAAAGTAACGACTTCAAAGTTTGGAGATATTTCGTACGAAATGACGCAAAAACAAGTTGCAGCTTTAACAGCAAATAAATTAGCGCTTTATGATGTAAATAATCCTGAAATGCCTGAACAGGACATTGAGTTGAATGGAATTAAATATCATATTTCGTATTATAAAAATTTGAAAACAAAACAGTTTGAAGTGTATACAGTTTCGTCTGTTAGCGCTCAACTTTCGACTTTATCAGGAATAAAAATTGGAAGTTCGTTGGATGATTTATGGAAAGCGTACAAAAAATATGATATTTCTGTGCAAGATATTTTTGAAGATGATGAGACAAAATCGTTCAGAGCTTTTGCAATAAATGATCTTGATAATGGATGTACATTAGATTTTTATTTGAAAAATAATAAAGTCGTAAAAATAGTTTTGTCAAATGAATCGGGTTTTTTAAATAACAATATTTATGAAAACTAAAATAGCTTTAGTAGGATTTTTCTTGCTTTCGATAGTTGGATTTGGTCAGATTTCTACAACACGAATGAATGAGTTGAAAATTGGTATGCGTCCGTCCGAAGTGATGAAATTATTAGGCAATAAACCTGTAGCGATTGCAGATGAAAACGAAACGAAAATAACTTTAAAAGGAATTGATTACACAATCGAAATAAGAAGTGGTTATTTGAGTAAAACAGAAAATGACACCTATTTAAGTTCTATTTCGACAACAAGTAAAAACATCAAAACCTTATCTGGAATTGGTATTGGTAGTACGTTGGAGGATTTATGGAAAGCTTATTCGTCGAAATACAATGTGTTGTTGGATAAATCGAATAATAATTACAGAGAATTTAGAATTGATGATAAAGAAAATGGTGTAATATTGACTTTTTCTTTGAAAAATGAAATTGTAACAACAATAGGATTGAGTTCCTATAATCCAGAAGAATGTACACTTTAGAATAATGATTAAAACCTAAATACATAAAAATGAAAAAAATATTTTTTATAGCTGCTTTTGTAGCTGGAATAGCTTTGCAAGCGCAAGTTTCTACAACTCGTATTAATGACGTAAAACTTGGAATGAAATTGTCTGAATTAGAGAAATTAACTGGACAAAAATTCAAGTTGAAATTAAACGAATATGGTTATCCAGAAGATGATTTGACAATTGTTTCGAAAGGCGTAACCTATAAAGTTGGCTTAACATCGAACGGAGAAGGAAATGGTTCTAATAATTTGACTGTTTATAGCGTGAAATCGACAGATTCGAGCCTTAAAACATTGTCTGGAATTAAAGTTGGTTCTTCATTAGATGAACTGTTATCGAAATACAAAAACTTAAATATTTCGATTTATGATGGTTATGATGATAAAACGGATAAAAGAACAAAGGCTTTTCGTTATTTTAATGTAGAAGATCAAGATACAGGTTCAATATTACAATTCAAATTGGTAAATGATAAAGTAGCTTCTTTTGACGTGATGTATAACGAAGGTTGTTAAAATGAATAAACAAAAAATTCCAACTCTTAGAGTTGGAATTTTTTGTTTAAAATTATTTCTTAATCACTTTTTTTGTGATGATGTTTCCATCTTTTAGGTGAATAGATAAAATATACATTCCAGCTGGATAATTCTTCAAATTAACTTCCGAACCTAATTCAATTCCAAGTAAACGACCATTAAAATCATATAAATTGACATAATCAAAATTCTTCGCATTAATTTTTACCTTATCTGTTGTTGGATTAGGAAAAATTTCTACGAGTGTTTGTTGATAATTGTAATCGTTCGCAGATAATTCAGCCCAAGTATTTTCAGCTTTATCGCCACCCCAAATTAATGTGGCTAAATAGGGATTATCAATAAAAGGATTTCTACTTCCTTGTGTTTCATAAATGATTTCATTTCTTACTTTCTCAAATTCAGAAACTTTATCCAGCGCATTCCATTTCAAGAACATATCCGGCATTCTGTCATCATTACTGGTTGTATTGTTATACGCAACTAATTGAGGATCTGTTTCCATTCCGTAATGAACATACATATACATAATAATACGTGCAACGTCACCAGTCCATTCGTCACCCGGATAAAAACCACCATTTATTAATTTAGCCTGACCAGTTACGTCTTGTGTCCACTTTTCGCGGTAAGCATTGTTACTTCTTGTAGAATTGATTTGTCTGTCGACTGCGCGTAAGTTATGTGCATCTGTACCTGTTCCCGGATATCTCGTGTCTAAAACAGGATTTGCCAATGATTTAGGAAAAACATGTTCACGTTCCCATTTTCCATTTGCATTTCCGCCTGTATTGTTTTTATTATTGACATCGCGCGTACGTTGTTCTGAATAAATGGTAGAGTTATCTGTAAAACCATAGATTAACAAAACTCGGCCTTGAGAATCTAAATCCAAGTCCGATTGATCTAAAATATTCCAAACACCCGGCGTATAGCTTACAGCATGATGAGTTGCATTAATTAAATTATGCAATTCTTCTTTTATAGCTTTACCATTTTGTTTAAAATCTATCCCTTCATAATAATCTGGCTGTTGGGCAAATGAGATGAAAGGAAGTAAAAGGAGTAAAAGTTTTCTCATAATTATTTATAAATATTTGACAAAAATAAGTATTTATAAATAGTTAAGGAATGATAATCAGTTTAAATTATAAAGAAATTAATTTTGAAACTGTTTGATATATTGTTTTGGAGTTAAACCATATTTTTTCTTAAATGCAGAGATAAAATGTGAGGGATTTTCATAGCCAATTTCAAATGAAATATCTTTTACCATTTGTTGATTCTCTTCTAATCTATGCAGTGCAAATTCTAATTTTTTATCCAATAAGTAGCCATAAACAGTAGTCCCATAAAGCTCTTTAAATCCTTCTTTAAGATGATATTCAGAGATTGAGAATTTTTCACAAAGTTCTTTTATGGTTGGAGGATTTTTAAAATCAGACAATAGAAAATCTTTGATTTCCTTGATGCGTTTTCCTTCATTTTCATCATTCAGGAAAGGACAATGCTCGGTTTGATTTTCAATCTCAGAAAAGTAAAGCGTAAACAATTCGTACATTTTTCCAATTAGAAATAGATTTTGAAATTGAGGGGAAAGCTTCATTTGTTCAATCTGATTCAAAACCAGTTTAATTGAAGAACCGATTTCTCGCTCAATGTAAAATTTTTCTTGTGTCATACTTGAAATCAGATTATTCTGAATTTGATATTCAGCAAATAATTGATGCAGTTTTTGAATTGACAAGACAACAATATAGACTTTACTTTCAGCATTTATATTCAAGGATAAAGGAATATCTAAAGTTGGGTAATAGAATAAAAAACTTTTCCCTTCATGCAAATTGATTTTATAAATACCATTATTAAAATTAAATGTCAGTGAGCCTTTTGTACAAAAATAAAATTGTATATACCGCTTGTCAATACCTTTCAAAATAGTATCTGTAGACGCTGTAAAGTTATCTATCTGAGCAATAAATACGTCTGTTGACAATTTATATTCATTGATTTTACTTTTATGGGTATTTTTTAATTCCATTTCGAATGATGAGGTTTGTCATATAAAAAACGTGACATTTGTCAAGTGCGCTTTTTATAATGGTTTACATACAAATATAAACCTTTAATTTATAATTATTCTAAAAAAGCAAACTTTAATTTTTAGCGTTATTTTTTCTTTTTAAAGTTATTTTCGGAATGGTTTTGAAAGTACTTTTGTATCAGTATTTGAAGAAATGGCAATTAGAGGTAATAAAATGGAAGAAAAATTTTATGTTATTGGAATTAGTTACGAAAAAGCTGATGCCGTAACAAGAGGTAAATTTACATTTTTTCCAGAACAAGTCGAAACGTTTACAGAAGATTCTAAATCAATTGGTTTAGAAAACTTTTTTATTGTTTCAACTTGTAATCGTACTGAGTTTTATGGTTTTGCAGAAAATGAGGATCAAATCGTTGAGCAATATTGTAAATATACAGAAGGTAATGCAGAGGATTTTCGTCAGTTTATGATGGTAAAGGAAGGTGAGGAAGCGATTAATCATTTATTTCGAGTATCGTCAGGTTTAGAAAGTCAGATTTTAGGCGATTTTGATATTATAGGTCAAATCAAAATTTGGTTTTCGCGTTTCAAAAAACAAGGTGCTTCAAATGCTTTTTTAGAGCGATTGGTCAATACAGCTATCCAAATTAGTAAAAAAGTAAAGAATGAAACATTCTTAAGCAACGGTTCAGCATCAGTAGCTTATTCCGCTGTTAATTTCATTCAGGCAACGCAAGGAGATTTAACAGACAAAAATATTTTGTTGTACGGGATAGGTAAAATTGGACGTAATACCTGTGCCAATTTAGTCAAACATTACCCGAATACCACGATTACTTTAATCAACCGTACAAAAGAAAAGGCAGAAGTTCTTGGATTGAAATATGATATTACAGTCAAAGATCACAGTGAATTAAAAGAAGAATTACAAAAAACAGATATTCTGATTGTTGCCACTGGAGCAAATACGTATACTATTACGGAAGAAATGATTCAGTTTGATAAAGAAATGACAATTATTGACATGTCGGTTCCTGAAAATGTGATCCATACATTGGCCTCGCGCGAATCTATTCAGTTGGTAAATGTAGATGGATTATCAAAAATGGTAGATGATACAATTGCTCAACGCCGCAATTCTATTCCGGAAGCTTTAGCAATTATAGAAGAACATTCTGCAGAATTTTACGAATGGTTGGAAACCAGAGAATTGGTTCCGGCGATTCAATCTTTCAAAGATAGATTAGACTTTTTTCAAAGTTTTGCTTTAAATAATTTGAAAAAAGATAATGTAAACATTGATGAAAATGAAACGATTTTAACTGAAAAAGTAATTCAGAAAATTACAAATCAGTTTGCTTCTTATTTGATTGAAAATAAAGAAAATGCAGACGAAACAATTCAGTTAATTGAAAAAATGTTTCATTTAAAACAAGCTTAATACAATCATGAAAACAATAAAAATTGGTACACGTCAAAGTCCGTTAGCACTTTGGCAAGCCAATAAAGTTGCTTCTATTCTTGAAGCAAAAGGTCATCCAACAGAAATCGTTCCGATTACTTCTGAAGGTGATGCAAATCTAAAACAACCCATTTATTCATTAGGTTTAACAGGTGTTTTTACGCGTTCATTAGACATTGCTTTGTTGAATGATCAAGTAGATATTGCGGTTCATTCGTTGAAAGATGTACCAACTGTTTTACCAGAAACATTAGAGTTGATTGCGTATCCAGAGCGCGCAAGTTCTGCGGATATTTTGGTGTACAAATCGGAAGATATTTTCGAGAAAGAACACCGAATTATTGCAACAGGATCTTTACGCCGTAAAGCATTTTGGAATCATAAATATCCAAATGATACGATTGTAGATTTACGTGGAAATGTGCAATTACGTCTGAAAAAGTTGCAAGATAATGCAGATTGGGACGGAGCTGTTTTTGCTTTTGCAGGTTTGGATCGTTCAGAAATTTTAGATGAATTGGCAGAAAAAGGTCTTCATTATAAAGTGATTGATTGGATGATTGCTGCGCCATCTCAAGGGATTTTAGGAATTGTTGCAAAAGAAGGTTTGGATTTGAGTGATATTAATAATCCACAATGTGAACTTTTTGCAACAGTAGAACGCCAATTCTTGAATGTTTTAGAAGGAGGTTGTACAGCGCCAATTGGTGCGTTAGTTGAGAAAATTGATGAAGAAAATTACTCATTCAAAGGAGCAATTTTATCAATTGATGGACAAGAAATGATTTCAATCGAAAGACAATTCAAAGCAGATGAATATTTGACAAAAGGTCGCGAATTTGCTGAAGAATGTATTGCGCAAGGTGCTGCAAAAATGATTGAAGAAATTAAAAAAGAAATCGGAACGAAATAGTGCGAACGAAGATTTTATTCACGAAGTTAATTTCTCCTGAATTACTTGAAAAAGAATTTGGAACTGATGTTGAGGTGGTTTGTAAACCAACTTTACAAATCGAATTGACTTCGAAAAATGAAATTTCTGCACAGATTGATGAATCCGTTCATCAATTTATTGTGACGAGTCAAAATACAGTAAATGCCATTCAAGGATTGGAATTGAATGGTCATTTTTTTGTTGTTGGAAAAAAAACGGCAGAAAAACTAAAAGCGCAAAACAGAAAGGTTGTGTTGATTGAAGATTATGCAGAAGATTTAGCTCCGAAATTGATTTCAGGAAATTATTCTCCGAAATGGAATTTCTTGTGCGGTTCTTCGCGCCGAGATTTGTTGGTGAATGAATTGTCAAAAGCAAATCAAGAAGTCAATCAAATCATTACATATCAATCAGAACAGGTTGTTTATCAATTAAATGAAACTTTTGATGCGTATGCTTTTTTTAGTCCGTTATCATTCAAAGCATTTCATCAACAAAATGAAATTTCGGAAAGTTCGCGTATTTTTACAATCGGAAATACAACAACTTCTGCGATACAAGAAGTTTATCCAAATCATGAAATTATAACTGCGCAAACACCATTGGTGGAAGTGGTTATCGAAAATATAAAAAAATACATCAATGATAAAAAATGATTTGCTTTTAAAAGCATTGAGAGGTGAGGAGGTAGAGCGTCCGCCAGTGTGGATGATGCGTCAAGCAGGACGTTATTTACCAGAATTTATCGAATTGAGAGATAAATATGATTTCTTTACACGTTGTCAAACGCCAGAATTAGCGGCTGAAATTACAGTTCAACCAATTCGTCGTTTTCCGTTGGATGCAGCCATTATCTTTTCGGATATTTTGGTTGTACCACAAGCAATGGGAATGAATTTCGAGATGAAACCTGGTGTTGGTCCGTGGTTAGAGAATCCTATTCGTACAGCTCAAGATGTAGAAAAAGTTTATATTCCTGATGTTGAAGAAGAGTTAGGTTACGTTTATGCAGCGATGGATATCACAAAGAAAGAATTGGATAATAATATTCCGTTGATTGGTTTTGCAGGATCGCCTTGGACATTGTTGTGTTATGCAGTGGAAGGTCGTGGTTCTAAATCTTTTGATCAAGCGAAAGGTTTTTGTTTTCAAAATCCAGTTGCTGCGCATCAATTGTTAGAAAAAATCACTCAAACTACGATTCAATATTTGTTGAAAAAAGTGGAACATGGTGCAAATGTGATTCAGATTTTTGATTCTTGGGGTGGAATGTTATCGCCAAAAGATTATGACGAATTTTCTTGGAAATACATCGAGCAAATTGTAAATGAAGTTTCTAAAGTAGTTCCTGTAACAGTTTTTGCAAAAGGTTGTTGGTTTGCTTTAGAGAAAATGGCCGATTCTAAAGCTTCTGCTTTGGGTGTTGATTGGACAATTACGCCGCAATTAGCGCGTGAGTTTACAGGTTTCAAAAAGACGTTACAAGGTAATTTTGATCCTTCTCGTTTGTTATCGCCACCAGAAAGTATTCAGCAAATGGTAAAAGAAATGATTGACGATTTTGGTCCTTATAAATACATTGCCAATCTAGGTCACGGAATTTTACCAAATATTCCAGTTGAAAATGCACAAGCTTTTATAGAAGCTGTTGTAAATTATAAGAGAGATTAAGAAACTCGATATAACAAGAAACCTTCCGTAATGGAAGGTTTTTTTATTGAATATATAATTTAAATTTTACGATATTATTTAGATCTTTTGTATAATAAGCGATCCAATAATAATTATTCTCTTTACTTAAAATTCTATATTGATATATTTCTCCTTTTCTACTAAATGATTTTTTCATTGAATTATTGCTTTCTAAAAACTCTAGATTAAAATCATTATTTTTTATCCAATATAATTTTAGTTTAGAAAAAGATTCATCAATAAAATATTCAATCCAATTATTATCTTCAATTTTTACAATTGTTTTATTTCCTTCGTAGTCAAAATAATATAATTCAGAAGCTGACTTTACTAAATTATAATCTTTATCATTGATTGTTGATTTAGGCAAATTTTCTAAAGTAATCCAGTTTTCATTATTTTTTTCAGAGAATTTCTTTATTATATCAGTGTATTCTTTACATTTTTTTTGAAATCTATAAAAAATAGCTTCTTCTTCAGCTTGAATTTCATCTTTTGAAAAATCTTTAAAATATTTAATTAAACTAACATCTTGATTAACTAAATTAATTCTATCTAAATCATTAAGATTTTTATTTTCGGAAAGGATATTACAAAGATTATGAATTAGTATATCTCTTTTTTCATCAATATTTTGTGAAAAAGAAATTGAACAAATTATAAATAGAATATAAGTTAGGTAATATTTCATTTTTGGTTTTTTATAATTAATAAAATAAGAATAATTAAAATATCTGAAATAAAATAGTGTTTATTTTGCAAAATTTTTTGAGAGTTTATCGCTGAAAATAATTCCAATAAATGAAAGTAGAATAATAATTGAACTCGAAATTAAATCAGAAGTTAGTCCATCTTGAAAAGAATCTTTTACACTAAAATACTTAATTGTTGTATTGATAAAAATAGGTAATTGAAAAATCAATAAAATAATCGAAACGATTATTATCGAAATCTGCGCATATTTTTGAATAGGAATTGTAAGATTTTCAATTCTTGTATCTTCAAAATATTTTTCGATTCTAAGAAATCTAATCATAATTTCTGTTTTATAAATGAAAGTATAATAAATCAAAAACAGTACAATGAATAGAATTATAAGCGTGATGTAAGGAAATAAAACGATATTTTGACTTTTTATTTCTTCAGGAAATATTACATCAAAGTTCATTAACAGATTGATTTGCTCGGGAAAAAATGTTATAAAAGTTTCTATAATAAAGAAAAAACCAATCAATTTGATTATGATTGCAAATAGATTTTTAATCGTCATTTTGTTTCGTGTTAATTATTATAAATGTAATAAAAATACATTCTAATCTCCATTTTAACAGAAAATTAAAAGAAATCAATTTTATATTCGATAGTTTTAGTATATTTTAGTAGAAATATTAATATCATAAGTAAACTACATAAAAGAATAAGATGAAAAAGGGTATATTTTTGATGTCAGTTTTGGGTGTTCTTTTCTTTGTTCAGTCATGCGAAACGAAGAAAGAAAATGCTGACTCAACAACTAAAGAAGTTGTAAAACAAGATACAGTGCAAGCTGCTGCAGAGCCTGTTGGAAATCCTACAGATGTTAAAGCTGACCCAGGAACTTTCCAAATTAAACCTTTGAAATATGGTTACGATGAATTGAACGAATACATTGATGCAAAAACAATGGAAGTTCATTTCTCTAAACATTATTTAGGATACATCAACAAATTGAATACAGCGCTGAAAGAAGCAAATATCAAATCGAATGATATTGTAGACATTTTGAAAAAAATGGATATGAATAATGCTGCTTTACGCAACAATGCTGGTGGATATTACAATCACATGTTATATTTCGATATTATGTCTCCAACGCCGCAGAAAGCGCCTACAGGAGATCTTAAAGCGAAGATTGATGCAACATTTGGTTCTACAGAAGAATTGATGAAACAATTGGACGAAGCAGGTTCTAAACGTTTTGGTTCTGGTTGGGCTTGGTTAGTTGTGAAAGAAGACGGAAGTTTGGCAGTTACAAGTACAGCAAATCAAGATAATCCATTGATGCCAGGAGCAGAGGTTGCAGGAACGCCAATTTTAGGAATTGATGTTTGGGAACATGCTTATTATTTAAAATACCAAAACAAACGCGATGATTATTTGAAAGCGTTTAACAATGTTTTGGATTGGAAACAAGTTGAAGATAATTACAAGAAAGCGAAATAGACTTTCGAGTAACGACATAAAAAAAGCTTCTCAAATTTTTGAGAAGCTTTTTTGTTTTATATGAATAATTTTAATTCTTAATCAACGATTGTGTTTCTGTTGTTCCATCTTCATTAAAAACGCGAACAATGTATTTTCCTTTTTTCAAACTTTGTACATTAAAGTTTGCTTTTTGGCTTCCGTCTAATTTTTTATTCATTACTTCATTTCCAATAATCGAATATATCGACACCGAACTTGCTTTCGATGGATTATCAAATTTTATTGTAAACGTAGAACTCGCAGGATTTGGATAAATACTAACAGAGCCTTTGTCCTGATCAAATCTCGACTGAGCTGATGCAGATGTTATGGTGAATAAAAATATAGTTATAAATAGTATAAAGTGTTTCATATGCTTGTAATCCTAACAAATATAAAAATAAATAATTATAAAACAAACATTTCAAATTATATACCAAACAAAAAAGTGATGCTAAATTTTAGCATCACTTTAAGATATATAATAAAAATTATAAACTTATTATAAGCTGTAACGGATAAATCCAGTTACTTTCAAGTCAGCGTTAACAGCTTTAACGACATCTTGAACAGAAGTTTTTCCGTCTTTGATTGACGCTTGGTGAACTAATGTATTCTCTTTGAAGAATTTTTGTAATTTACCTTGAGCGATGTTTTCAATCATGTTTTCTGGTTTACCTTCTGCAACTAAAGTTTCTCTAGCGATAGATAATTCAGTATCAATTACAGATTGAGCAACAGAAGTTTCATCTAATGCTACTGGGTTCATAGCAGCAACTTGCATAGCAACGTCACGAGCTACTTCAGAAGCACCTTCTACGTTAGCAGATAAAGAAACTACAGCACCAATTTTGTTACCAGCGTGGATGTAAGAATTAACGATAGCACCTTCGATAGCTTGGAAAGTACCAATTTCGATTTTTTCTCCAATAACACCTGTTTGCTCAGTTAATTTTTCACCAACTGTAATTCCTGCGAATGGTAAAGCTAATAATTCTTCTTTAGAGTTAACTGTTAAAGCTAAATCAGCGATTTCATTAGCCATAGCAACGAAAGCTTCATTTTTAGCAACGAAGTCAGTCTCACAGTTCAAAGCGATAACGATACCTTTAGTTTGGTCAGCGTTAACTTTAGCGATAACTGCACCTTCTGTAGAATCACGGTCAGCTCTTTTAGCAGCTACTTTTTGTCCTTGTTTACGTAAAACTTCTACAGCTTTATCGAAATCTCCACCAGCTTCTTCTAAAGCTTTTTTAGAGTCCATCATTCCCGCACCAGTTGCGTTTCTTAATTTACTTACCTCAGCGGCTGTTGCTTTGTAGCTCATAGTAATATTTTTATTTTGTTTCTTAATATTTTAAATAAAAGTAGCTCGTACACCACAAAGTGGTGTAGGAGCTACAAGGTATATTATATCGATGAATTGATCATCAAGTTAATGTTAAGCTTCTTTTGTTTCAGCTCCTTCTTCTTTACCTTCTTTTGCTTTTTCTTTTTCTGCTTTACGTGTAGATAAACCAGCTTTGATAGAATCAGCTACTGTAGATAAGATGATATCGATAGATTTAGAAGCATCATCATTTGCAGGGATTGGGAAATCTACTTGACGTGGGTCAGTATTTGTATCAACCATTGCAAAGATTGGAATACCCAATTTTTGAGCTTCAGCTACAGCGATGTGCTCACGTACGATATCTACAATAAATACTGCAGATGGTAAACGTGTCATATCAGCGATAGAACCTAAGTTTTTCTCTAAAGATGCTCTTTGACGATCAACTTGTAATCTTTCTTTTTTAGATAGTGTTTCAAACGTACCGTCTTTTTTCATACGATCGATTGAATTCATTTTTTTTACTGCTTTACGGATAGTAACAAAGTTAGTTAACATCCCACCAGGCCAACGTTCTGTAATATAAGGCATGTTGATTTCTTCAGCATGCTTAGCTACAACATCTTTTGCTTGTTTTTTAGTTGCAACAAAAAGAACTTTACGTCCAGATGCAGCAATTTTTCCTAAAGCTTCAGATGCTTCATCTAATTTCACTGCAGTTTTGTGAAGGTCGATGATGTGGATTCCGTTTTTCTCCATAAAAATATAAGGAGCCATAGCCGGATTCCATTTTCTTGTTAAGTGACCAAAGTGCACACCAGCACCTAATAAGTCCTTTACATTTACTTTTGCCATTTTCTTTTTTTTAGTTTACGTTCCGTTATCTCAACAAGCAACAAACAAGTGGTCGAAAAATTCTAGCCTTATTTGTTTAGATGCTAAACCAACGGAAAATGGATTTTTTAATGAATTGAATAAATTAACGTTTAGAGAATTGGAATTTCTTACGCGCTTTCTTTTGACCGAATTTTTTACGTTCAACCATACGTGGGTCACGTGTTAATAACCCTTCTGGTTTTAATTGTAAACGAAAATCTGCGTCAACTTCACATAAAGCTCTAGAAATTGCTAAACGAATTGCTTCAGCTTGACCAGTGATTCCACCACCAAATACTTTGATATCTACATTGTATTTCTCTTTTGTACCAGTGATTAAAAATGGTTGTTCTACTTTGTATTGTAATACTGCCGTAGGGAAGTAGATTGCTAACTCGCGCCCGTTAATGAAGATTTCTCCATTACCTTCTTGTAAGTATACACGAGCAACAGATGTTTTTCTACGTCCGATTTTATGAACTATTGCCATGGAATTAGATTATAAATATTCGTTAATATCGATTTGTTTTGGTTGTTGAGCTTCGTGATTGTGCTCAGTACCAACAAATACATGTAAATTAGTCAATAATTTACTACCTAATTTATTTTTAGGTAACATTCCTTTTACTGACTTTTCGATTAAGCGTACAGGATCTTTTGCAAAAACTTCTTTCGCAGTTAAAGATCTTTGTCCACCTGGGTAACCTGTGTGACGAATGTATAATTTGTCATCCCATTTGTTACCTGTTAATTGAATTTTGTCAGCGTTTAAAACAATTACATAATCTCCACAATCTGCATGAGGAGTGAAGTTTGTTTTGTGCTTACCTCTGATAAGCTTCGCAACACCTGACGCTAAACGACCTAATGATAAGTCAGAAGCGTCCACAACTACCCATTCTTTCTGAGCAGTTTCTTTGTTGGCTGATGAAGTTTTGTAACTTAACGTGTCCACTATCTTGATTTTTAATATTTTATAAATTACCGACAATCCGATCGGGGTGCAAATGTACAAAATGATTCTGTTTTCCCAAAAGATTTTAGGAATTATTCGTCACTTTGATGGATTTGTACCATTTAGACGGTTGTCAAAACGTTTGCAAAATTACGTTAATTAATTGAATATCCAATATTTTTTTTGCGAATTAGACATTCTATTTAAGCGATTGATTGTTTAAAAATGATTAACAGATTACATAAAAAGAATTCATTTTATCGTTTAATCAATTAAGTATGATGCCAAACAAAATTTAAAAACCGTGCAATTAAAATTTTGAATTGCACGGTTTTTTTATTGTAAGATATCTTATTTTTAACCTCTTGAGAAAGGTAAAATTGTTTGAGTTGTAGAACCTAAACCTTCAATTCCATATTCGATAACATCTCCTGGTTTTAACCAAACTTGAGGTGTTTTTCCCATTCCTGATCCTGCTGGAGAACCTGTAGAAATAATATCTCCAGGTAAGAAAGACATGAATTGAGATAAGTAAGAAATTAATTTAGGAATACGGTAAATAAAATCGCTAGTGTTTCCATCTTGCATTAATTCTCCGTTTAATTTTAACCAAACACGTAAATTATTAACATCCTCGATTTCGTCTTTTGTTGCAATAAAAGGTCCAACAGGTGCAAATGTATCACATCCTTTTCCTTTGTCCCAAGTTCCACCACGTTCTGTTTGGAAAGCACGTTCAGAAATATCATTAATCAATGCATAACCATATACGTGATTCATTGCGTCTTCTTCCGTTACATTATTTGCTTTTTCCCCAATAATAATACAAAGCTCTGTTTCCCAGTCCATTTTTGTAGAACCATTTGGTTGCATAATTCCGTCTTCTGGTCCGTTAAACGATTGATTCGCTTTGATAAACATAATCGGTTCTGCTTGTTGTTGTAAACCTGTTTCTTTTACGTGATCATCGAAGTTAAGACCTACACAAACAATTTTTCCTGGACGAGTTAAAGGTGTACCAATACGTACATCATCTTCAACTAATGGCAAGCTGTTAATGTTAAGCTCGATATATTTTTGTAACGTTTCTTGTTTTTCTGTATTTCCAAAAAAATCATCATCATAAATAATTCCAGATGCTGAAACATCGAATTTTTTCTCATCGATGATTACACCTGATTTCTCCTGACCTTTTGGTCCGAATCTAAAAATTTTCATCTTCTTTATATTTTTTCCGCCACAAATATACGACGTATTGTTTTTTGATTAAATAAATAAAAAAAGACATCTGTCATTAACAGATGTCTCATAAAGATAAAAAATAATTATATTTATCTAAAATTATTTAGCAATTCCTCTCGAAATTACAATTTTTTGAATTTCTGATGTTCCTTCGTAAATCTGAGTAATTTTTGCATCACGCATCATACGCTCTACATGATACTCGCGAACATAACCATTTCCTCCGTGAATTTGAACGGCTTCCGAAGCAACTTCATTCGCTGTTTTAGAAGCAAATAGTTTTGCCATTGCACCAGAAATAGAAATATCTTTTCCTTCATCTTTCTCAACCGCTGCTTTGAAACATAACATACGAGCAGCTGTAATATTAGTTGCCATATCTGCTAATTTGAATGCAACAGCTTGATGATTGATGATTTCTGTTTTGAATGCTTTACGAATTTTTGCATAATCTAATGCTAATTCATAAGCGCCTTGCGCAATACCTAATGCTTGAGAAGCAATACCGATACGTCCTCCGTTTAAGACATTCATTGCGAAAGCAAATCCAAATCCATCTTCACCGATACGGTTTTCTTTTGGAACTTTTACATCATTAAAGAATAATGAATGTGTGTCAGAACCACGGATTCCCATTTTTTGCTCTTTTGGTCCAATTTCAAAACCTGCCCATCCTTTTTCTACGATGAAAGCATTGACTCCTTTGTGACCTTTTTCTGGATCAGTTTGAGCGATTACTAAATAAGTAGAAGCTGTTCCACCATTTGTAATCCAGTTTTTTGTACCATTTAATAAATAGTGATCTCCCATATCTACCGCAGTAGTTTTTTGAGAAGTCGCATCAGAACCAGCGTCTGGCTCAGATAAACAAAATGCTCCGATCACTTGACCAGAAGCTAATGGTACTAGATATTTTTGTTTTTGATCTTCGTTACAATATTTTTCCATACCAGCACAAACCAAAGAGTTGTTAACTGACATGACAACAGCAGCAGAAGCATCAACTTTAGCGATTTCTTCCATTGCAATGACATAAGAAACGCTATCTAAACCAGATCCTCCGTATTTTGGGTCAACCATCATACCTAAGAATCCAAGTTCTCCCATTTTTTTTACTGCATCAGTTGGGAAAGTAGATGTTTCGTCGCGTTCGATAACTCCTGGTAATAACTCAGCTTTAGCGAAGTCGCGAGCAGCTTCTTGAATCATTAATTGTTCTTCCGATAATTGAAAATTCATGTGATTATATTATTTATGGTTTTTATTATTTTATGATTATGACTTTAAATTTTTATTCAAATTTTAGAGAAAAAACAAATGCTCTAGTTGATAATGAATTCAAACTTCCTGTCCAATACTTTTGTGAAGCATCTTTATCTGGAACAATTTCATTATTAAAAAAGAACATTCCTTTTAGCGCTGGTGTAAGTTTAAATCGTTTGAAATAAATTTCAACTCCAATTTCAGCTTGCCAGTTAAAGTTATTCGTTGTAGTTCTGAAAACTCCAGTTTCGTTATCGTCTTCTTTGTTTTCGTTTGATTGTAAATTCATCAGATAACCCAAACCTCCTTGAATGTATGGACGTGTATTGAACCAACGATCTCCGTGAAAGTTTAACAATAATGGAATTTCAACATAAGTGGATTTTACCTCGCGCATAACTTTAGAAGGATCAGCTAAAGGCTCTCCAGTAACTGGATCTTTTATATTATTGAAATGTAAAATACGTTGAGCAAAATGCAATCCTGGTTCAGATTTTAAATCTATATAATCATTCACACGCATTTTTGCGATTAATCCAACAGAGAAACCAGCTTTACTTTCTTGATCTAAATAAACTAAACCGTGTTCATTTACTCCATCATCTTCTGGAGTTTGAGGAGTTCCTGGTAACGGATTTGTTTGAGCTTTAGGAACAATCTTGTAACTCATCATATTAGTTCCCAAGAAATATCCAAAACTAAATTTTTTCTGATCAGTTTCAGTTCTGTTTTCGCTTCTGTCATTATTAGGACGAAACTGCGCATTTGCAATGCTAGCAACAGTTAACGATAATGCGATGATTAGATTTTTTCTCATAGACTTTCAACGAATAACAAGCAAATTTATTTTATACTCTTATAAATGCTTGCAATACCAAAAGTAAGTTTTTTATCAATAGGTTGTGTAAATTTTACACTTTTCAAGATGTTTTTCATTTCTTCTCCATGTGGAAAAGCACGAACTGAATCTGGTAAATAGGTATAAGCACTTTGATCTTTCGAAACCATTTTACCAATTGCAGGTAAAATATTTTTAGAATAAAACGTGTACAACTGTTTCATAGGGAAAGCTGTAGGATACGAAAATTCTAAAATAACAAAAGTTCCTCCAGGTCTTAAAACACGATTAATTTCTGCTAAACCTTTCTCTAAGTTTTCAAAATTACGAACACCAAAAGAAACGGTTACACAGTCAAAAGTGTTATCAGGAAAAGGTAAATTTTCCGAATCTCCTTGTACCATTTCGATACGATTTTCTAATCCAGCTTCTTTTACTTTTTTGCGACCAACTTCCAACATTCCGTTAGATAAGTCTAATCCAGTAATTTTTGCATCGGTATTTTTACCCATCATAATTGCCAAATCTCCTGTTCCAGTCGCGATATCTAAAATCGTTTTTGGTTGAGAAGCTTTTACCATTTTGATGACATCTTTTCGCCATTGAATATCGATTCCCATTGATAAAACACGGTTTAATAAATCGTATTTTGGCGAAATATTATCGAACATTTGCTCGACTTGTTTCTTTTTATTTAGATCTGATGCTTCGTAAGGAGTTACTGCATCGTGTTGATGATTTGCCATTTTGTAAAGTTATAAAATCTAAATCTTATTCGTAATTCTCAAAATAAAATTGTTTAAAATCTTCTTTGTTAAATATTTTCGATAAATCAGTTGCTTTCTCGCTACCTGCACTTTTTATAAACATCTTAGGATAATCCTGATCGATGTTATAGTAAAAGTTTTCAATGTATAATTGAGAAGATTTTTCGATAATTCCGTGATAAACCTTGTTGTCTATTGCAATATTGTTTGATAAAAAGATAGAATCTTTGTTTTTTCTAACACCATAAGGTCGTGTAAATGTATAATATTCTTGATGCGTTGGATTTATAAAACCATTTGCTCTTGTAATATCTACAACTGTATCTACATTTTTGTTATTAAAACTATAAACGATATGCGCTTTTCCTTTTTTCAGGTCTACTCTTGCATTTTGTTGCGGTGCAATTGTAAAATCTTTATCGTTAATTTTGATTGTCAAGGTTTTGTTTGATGGATTGTCAATCACATACCCATCTTTTTTGCTCAAAAAAGTGTTATAAACAACAACGATCAAAGCAGCTAATCCACAGACGATTAAAAGACCAATTAATGAAGGATTTTTTTTCATGCTGCTAAATTAATTATAGTTTATTAATTTCGGTATGAGTTATTACATATTTTTCATTACTATTTTAATGAAATGTGTAACTTTGTCGCTATTATTTTTTTATTAAAATTGAACAATATTAATATGATAAACTCTGTAATTACAGGTTCTGGACACTATTTACCAAATAGAATTGTTACGAACGAAGATTTTGTTAACCACGAATTTTATGACGAAAGTGGAAATCGTTTGGATAAAACTGGTGAAGAAATTACGCGTAAATTTGAGGAAATTACAGAAATCAGAGAAAGAAGATATGTAGAAGATGATTTATTAAATTCTGATATCGCAACTTTTGCAGCTAAAAAAGCAATTGAAGAATCTGGCGTTAATCCAGAAGAATTAGATTATATAATCGTTGGGCACAACTTTGGAGATATTGATCCTGTTGGTCATCAAATTGATATTATGCCGTCAATTTCTGCAAAAGTGAAACACAATTTAGGAATCAAAAACCTAAAATGTAAGCCTTATGATATGACATTTGGTTGTCCTGGTTGGATAGAATCATTGATTTTAGGACATCAATTTATTCAAGCAAATATTGCAAAGAAAGTTTTGGTAATTGGTTCTGATACGTTATCTCGTGCTGTAGATCCACATGATCGTTCTGCGATGATTTTTGCAGATGGAGCAGGAGCAGTGGTTTTGGAAGCAAAAGAAGCTGACTATAAATATGGAATCATCAATCACGAAACTTTAAGTTATACAGGTGATGAATTGGCTTACTTGACAAATGGACGTTCTGCAAATCCAGACTATAAAGGTTCAATCAAAACAATTAATATGAAAGGTCGTAAAGTTTACGAATTCGTATTAAAAAATGTTCCACCAGCAATCAAAGAATTGTTAGATGAAACAAATTTATCAATCACTGATATTGATAAAATTTTATTGCACCAAGCAAATGCAAAAATGGATCATGCGATGATAGAGCGTTTATACAAATTATATGGTGTAGCTGTTCCAGAAAAAATTGATCCAATGACGGTTCAATTCTTAGGAAATACATCTGTAGCAACGGTTCCTACAATGTTTGATTTAATCAAAAAAGGAGAATTAGCTCCTCATCAATTTCACGCAAATGATAAAATTATTTTAGCTTCTGTTGGAGCTACAATGAATGTTAATGCAGTGATTTATCAATTCGAGAAATAAAAACAAAAAACTCATATACTATTGTGAATACATTCGGAAGACTATTTAAAATTTCAACTTTTGGCGAAAGTCATGGTGTAGCGATTGGAGGTGTAATTGATGGCGTTCCAAGTGGAATCGAATTAGATTTCGATTGGATACAAGCACAATTAGATCGTCGTAAGCCAGGACAATCTGCAATTGTGACACAACGAAAAGAACCAGATACAGTACAATTTCTTTCAGGTATTTTTGAAGGAAAAACAACGGGTGCTTCTATCGGGTTTATTATTCCGAATGATAATCAAAAATCTCACGATTACGATCATATCAAAGGTGTTTTTCGTCCTTCTCATGCCGATTTTACATACGAAACCAAATATGGTGTTCGCGATCATAGAGGTGGAGGAAGAACTTCTGCGCGCGAAACGGCGAATTGGGTTGTAGGTGGCGCTGTTGCAAAACATGTGATTCCAAATATCACTATTACGGCTTATGTAAGCGGAGTGGGTCAGTTGAAGTTGGATAATGATTATTCTACATTAGATTTTTCTAAAATTGAAGATACGGCAGTGCGTTGCCCAGATCTAGAAATGGCAGAAAAAATGATCGATCGTATCAAAGAAATTCGCAAAGAAGGTGATACAATTGGAGGTGAAGTGACATGTGTTATTCAAAATGTTCCAGTAGGTTTAGGTGAACCAATTTTTGATAAATTACACGCACGTTTAGGACAAGCAATGATGTCGATAAATGCGGTGAAAGGTTTTGAATACGGCGAAGGTTTTGCTTCTACATCAATGAAAGGTTCAGAAACGAATGATCAATTCAATCAAGACGGAACAACAAAGACCAATTATTCTGGAGGAATACAAGGTGGAGTTTCGAATGGAATGAATATTTATTTCAAAGTTGCTTTCAAGCCAGTTGCGACATTAATGCAAGAACAAACGACATTGAATGCTGATGGCGAAATGGTAGAAATGCATGGAAAAGGTCGTCACGATCCTTGTGTTGTTCCAAGAGCCGTTCCTATTGTAGAAAGTTTAGCTGCGATGGTTTTGGCTGATATGTTGCTGATACAACGAACAAGAAATATATAAAAAACAAAAAACTCCAACTTTTAAAGTTGGAGTTTTTTGTTTTGCATAACGCATAACGCANNAACGCATAACGCATAACGCATTTAACCAAAATCCTTCATTTCTTTTCTGTATGTTTCTCCAATTGGTAAAATTTTCTGATTGAGATAAACAGAATTACCATCTATTGAAGTTAAAAAATCAAGATTGATGATATACGAACGATGAATTCTTTTGAAATGATTTGGTAATTTTTCTTCGAAAGATTTCATGGTTTCTAAGACTAATATTTTTTCAGTTTTGGTATGAATTCGAATATAATCTTTCAAACCTTCAATGTATATTAAGTCCGAAAAATTAATTTTCACTTGCTTTCCATCTGCTTTTACAAACAAATAAGTTGACTGATTTTTAGTTGATGTCATTTGAAAAAAATCAACATACTTTTTTACTGATGAATCAAAACGATCTTTCGTAATAGGTTTCAATAAATAATCAACCACATGAAAATTAAAACTTTCTAAAGCATAATCTTGATAAGCAGTTGTAACAATAAATTTCTGAGAATGATCAAGGATTTTCATCAATTGAATTCCTGTTAATTCGGGCATTTGAATATCTGTGAAAATAAGATCAACTTTATTATTTTTGAGAAAATCAATTGCTTCAAAAACTTCGGTTGTAGCAAGTGAAACAATTAAATTTTCATTTTCAGAAGCGTGTTTTTTTAATAATTCAACAGCCAAAGGTTCATCGTCTAAAATAATACACTTAATTTTCGTCATTTAAAGGAATTTTTAGGTAAATATGAAAGGTTTCATAATCGTTTTTAATCTCGAAATTATAATTATTTCCGAAATAATAATTCAATCTTTTTTTCAAATTTGTTAATCCAATTCCAGAAGTTTCATCTTTTTGATGTTGGTTAATTTTATTTGAAACGGAAATCTCAAGGTATTCAGAATTGGTTTTTAAATTGATTTTAATTGGATGATTAATGTTTTTTACAACGCCATGTTTTATTGCATTTTCGATTAAAGGTGAAATAATATACGGATGAATCAATTTTTTAGAATTCTCAATCAAAAATTCTTTTTCAACATAAAATTTTTCTCCATAACGAATCTGCTCCAAATCTAAATATTGATTGATGTAATCAATTTCTCGTTCAATTTCTATTTTATCTTTATTGGTTTCGTAGGTTGTAAAACGCATAATTGCACTCAAATTTTCGATTGCTTTCAGCGAATGAGGAGAATTTACACTCACCAAACTATAAATATTATTAAGGGTATTAAACAAAAAATGAGGATTAATTTGAGATTTAAGAAAATTAATTTCAGCTTCTTTTTTCTCTTTTTCTATAATGTTATTTTGTTTTAGAGTATGAATTGAATGGAATGTCATCCATAAAAAAAGTGACGAAAAAACGATGAAAGAACCATAATGTAAATTGTCGTAAATGTAAAAACTAATCGTTGTTCCTTCAAAATAATTGACTTTGTGAAACAAAAAATCTGTAATAATTTGCTCAATAAAATAACGAACAATAATAAATGTTGTAAAGGAACATATTATAGAGAATAATATCGATTTCCAATTGATATTTTTTAGAAAATAAGGAGCAATAAAAAAATAGATAATAAAAATTGTAATTAACTGAACAATATACATTGTTGATGCAAATAAGTTAATTGCTTCAAAAAATGAATTTCCGTTAGTTAGATTAACTAATCCAATTGTTATGTAGTCAAACAGAATGTAAATAAGCCAGAACCCTAAAAGTATAAGTACACTTTTTTGTTTCGAGAAACTTAAATTTTTTTTATCACTCTCCATTGTTTTTGTTTTTTGTAAAATTAGATTCTTTTCTAGATAAAAGTGAAGTGATTCGTCGATAAATCAAATGGGTTAGTCGATAAATAGAAGTCAATTTTTTCAGAATCACAGAAATTTGAATCATAATTAAAAATTAATTCAAATGAAAAACTTATTTATCACAATCATTACCGTTTTAGGTTCTGTTAATTTATCTGCTCAGGCAAAATATAATTTTCAAACAAAATTTGATGATGCGATTCCAGTTCTTAATGTTGGGACTTTTCACATGGGCTATACGACAGATGCTAATTCGACAGAGTTTGACGAACATAATAAAGAGAATATTCGACAAGTACATGAATTAGCAAATAAAATTGCAGCTTTTAAACCAACAATTATTTTGGTTGAACAAGAGCCGTATAAGAATAAGAAAATTGCCACGGCTTATTCAGATTATTTAAAGAATCCAAAAATGAAATTTGAAAAACCTACCGAGATTGAGTTATTAGCTTATGAAGTTGGACGATTAAGCGGATCGAAGAAAATTTATGGAATTAATTATCAAGAAGATTATCTTTATATGCTTGGTGATTTGTTGAAAGAGCAAGATGATTCGATTACATTCAAAAAATACATCGAAATGTTCCGAAATAATGAATCAAAAAATGGAGTAACAAAAAAAGATGTAAAATTAAAAGAGTTATTGCAATACTATAATCAACCAGAATTTTTAGATTTTTCGGTTGCAGTTAATGCGGATATGTTAACGACGGTTTCATACAAAAAATATCCAGTAGGAGCAGAACAAGCGGCGAAATATTATCATAGAAATTTAGCCATGTTCTCAAATATGAATAATGTGCCAATAACAAAAGACGATCGTATTTTTGTATTAATGGGAGCTACACATACGGCTTTCTTTAAAGATTTCTTACGACGTTCGCCAAAGTTTAAAGAAGTAAATACGTTAGATTATCTAAAATAAAAACATAAAAAAAACCTCGCAAACTGCGAGGTTTTTTTATATATGTTGAATAATAATTATTCTTCTGTAGATGGAGTTTCTTCTGTAGCAACTTCTTCAGATACTTCCTCTTTTTTCGCTTTCTTGTCGTTAGCGTAAATTGGGTTATCATAGTTGAAGAAAGAACCTTCTTCTTTAGTAGCATTAGCTGCTTTTTGAGCATCTAATTTAGCTAATTCTGCTCTAGTTTTAGCAGCTTCTTCAGCAGCTTTGATAGATGCAGCATCTGGTACAATTTCAAATCCGAAATCTACTTCAACATCTCTGTGGAAACGAACTTTAGCTTCGTATTTTCCTAAACGTTTAATAGTATTTCCAGGGATTCTAATGTTTTTCTTCTCGATTTCAACACCAGCTTTTACTAAAGCCTCTGCTAAATCTGCATTGTTGATAGATCCAAATAATTTGTCTCCAGAACCAACTTTAGCGTCGATTTTAACAACTAAACCATCTAATTTAGCCGCTTTTTCTTTCGCTGCAGAGATTAATGTAGCTTCTTCTGCTTTACGAGCGTCTAAAACTTCATTTAATTCTTGTACATTTTTTGGAGTTGCAACTGATGCTAATCCACGAGGGATTAAGAAGTTACGTGCGTATCCAGGTTTTACTGAAACAACTTCAAATTCAAAACCTAAACCTTCTACATCTTGTCTTAAAATTACGTTCATGATATTTTAATATTTAGGTTATTATTTTAATTGATCACCAATAAATGGCATTAATGCTAAGTGACGAGCTCTTTTGATCGCTTTAGAAACTTTTCTTTGGTATTTTAAAGATGTTCCTGTGTAACGACGAGGTAAAATTTTACCTTGCTCATTCACGAATTGAATTAAGAAATCAGCGTCTTTATAGTCAACGTATTTGATTCCAAATTTTTTGAAACGACAATATTTTGAGTTTGATTGTGTTTCGATATCTAAAGGAGATAAATAACGGATTTCTGATTCGCTACCTCCAGCTGCTTTTTTTGCTAAATCGTCAATTGCCATAGCTTTGCTTATTTGTTAGAGTTAGACTTTAATTTTGTTCTACGTTTTTCTGCCCAGTCCATACCGTGTTTGTCTAATTTCACAGTTAAGAAACGGATTACACGCTCATCACGTTTGTAAGCAACTTCTAATTGAGAAACTAACTCGTTATTGTCTGATTTAAATTCTACTAAGTGGTAGAATCCATTTCTTTTGTTTTGAATTGGGTAAGCTAATTTTTTTAAGCCCCAGTTCTCTTTTGCTACGATTTCACCACCGTTAGCAGTAACAAAGTCATTGAATTTATTAACTGCTTCCTCTACCTGAGAATCAGATAGAACGGGAGTCAAAATGAAAACAGTTTCGTAATGTGTCATTTTTAACTTCTTTTAAGTTATTATTTATACTAAAATTCGAGGTGCAAATATAAGAATAATTATTTGAATATCGCAAATGAATAATTATTGAATTTTTATAGATAGCTTATTTGTTGAATATTATCGTTTTATCATATTGACGTTAAAAAAATATTGACTTTTTTAAAAAAAAATTTGCAGTTTAAAAAAAGTAGCTTACATTTGTCAACATAAAAGGCTAATGGCTTTTTCATAGGTTTAGGTTGGTTAAGGTTAAAACCCTCGTTTCTGCGAGGGTTTTCCTTTTTTTTCTAAAAACATCTTCTTAAATTTGGTCATAATAATTAATGTAAAATTTTATGACAACAAAATACAATCCTATTCCAAGCGAGTTATTCGTAAAGAACAGAGCGAAATTTGTAAAAGCAATGAAACCTCGTTCTCTTGCTATTTTCAATTCTAACGATATTTATCCAATTTCTTCAGATTCTACGTTACCGTTTGCACAACATCGTGATATTTTTTATTTATCTGGAGTTGATCAAGAAGAATCTATCTTATTAATTTTTCCTGACGCTTACGATCCTAAATATAAGGAAGTATTATTTGTTCGTGAAACAAACGATCATATTGCAGTTTGGGAAGGAGAAAAATTATCAAAAGCTCAAGCAACAGAAGTTTCTGGAATCAAAACTGTACTTTGGTTACAAGATTTACCAAATGTTTTGCGCAAATTGATGGTAGAAGCAGATAATGTTTATGTAAATAAAAATGAGCATTATCGCGTAACAGAAGCACCTCAAGTAGAAACGCGCGAAGATCGTTTTGTAAAACAATTGAAAGTAGATTATCCTGGACATACTTATTTACGTTCAAATCCTATTTTGCAACGTTTACGTTCTGTAAAAGAACCAGAAGAAATTCAATTGATTCAACAAGCGTGTGATATCACAGAAAAAGGTTTTCGTCGTATTTTAAATTTCGTAAAACCTGGAGTTTGGGAATTCGAAATCGAAGCTGAGTTTGTTCACGAATTTCTTCGTAATCGTTCAAAAGGTTTTGCATACACGCCAATTATTGCGTCTGGAAATAATGCAAATGTGTTGCATTATATTCAAAATAATCAAGAATGTAAAGACGGTGATTTGATTTTGTTTGATGTTGCAGCTGAATATGCAAATTATTCATCAGATATGTCACGTACAATTCCAGTTAATGGAAAATATACAAAACGCCAACGCGAAGTTTATGATGCAGTTTTACGTTGTAAAAAAGAAGCGGAAACGATGTTAGTTCCTGGGAATAATTGGTACAAATACCACGAAGAATTAGGAAAAGTTTATACTTCTGAATTGTTAGGTTTAGGTTTGTTGGATAAAGCAGATGTACAAAACGAAGATCCAGCTTGGCCAGCTTACAAAAAATACATGATGCATGGAACGTCTCATCATATGGGATTAGATACACATGATTATGGTTTATTGACTGATGATTTTGTGGCTGGAATGGTTTTCACAAACGAGCCAGGATTCTATATTCCAGCAGAAGGTTTTGGAATTCGTTTGGAAGATGATTATGTAATTCAGAAAGAAGGAAAACCTTTCAACTTGATGCAAAATATTCCGTTAGAAGCAGAAGAAATCGAAGATTTAATGAATAAGTAATTTATTAAATTTTAAATCATAAAAAATCCACTTCAAACGAAGTGGATTTTTTATGATTAATTGTTTGGATAAAACTTCTTAAAATCTACATAATACACACTATCCCAATTTATTTTAGAAAAATCATCCGAAGTATTATTGAATTTTGCATTAGCAACTAAACGTTCTCGAGTAGAAAGTGGACGAAAATTGTATCTATAATTTTTATTGATTAGATATTTTCTAAGTTGATTAAGCGACTTACTTTTTATTGAATCTTTATTAATTGCCAGAATTAAAGCAAAAGGATAAAATCCCTCATTAGAATTTTTAGTTTCTAACTTTTGAATAAAATGTTCAATAGTATCAGATTTAATATTAATCAGATCTTTCTTTTTAACTTTATATAATTCGGTAATTTTCTTGTCTTCAAAATCATTTATTGCACCAGTTCCACACATTTTATCGTAAGGAAATTCATTAAAATAGTAATAGGTTAAAGTGTCATTATAAAATATAAATTGATGTTCTGCAAAAGAAGGTGATACTATGCGGATTAAAGAGTCTGTATTATTTCTGTTCTTTAATTTTTTATTGTACTTATTATATGAAAACGATGAATCTGGATTTATACCCATCGCTAATATTATTTGATTGATAGAATCTTGGTGTAATTTTTCATGTTTTTCTCTTGTTAATTCGCGTTTACAAGATATCAACCCAATTAATAAAAAAAAGTAAAAAATTATTTTCATAGCTATTTAATTTTTTAAAGTTAATAAATTAAATAGCTATTGTTGTAAAAAAATGTTCTGAGAATCATTTCAGAACATTTTTTATATGGATTATCGTAAGATTTTAATCATTTTCTGGCGCATCATGTGATGGAATGTCATCTAAATCTAACATTTCTTTTGCAAGAGCAATCATACGTGGCGTTCCGGTATGTTTATTTTTTTCGTCCGAAAGTTTTACAACACCTGTCCATTTTATATCTATCGAAGAAATTTCGGTCAATTTCATCACGATATTCATAGGTTTTAAATCAGTGTCGTTTGTTAAGTTGGTTCCAATTCCAAATGATAATCCAATTCTTCCTTTGAAAGCTTTTGTAATCATTTCCACTTTTTCTGAATTTAATCCATCCGAGAAAATAATCGTTTTGAATAATGGATTGATGCCCATTTTTTCGTAATGTGCAATTGTTTTTTCTCCAAATTCAATTGGATCTCCAGAATCGTGACGAACGCCATCAAATAATTTAGATAATTTTTTATCAAATTGTCCAAAGAAAACATCCGACGTATACGTATCTGTCAAAGCAATTCCTAAATCACCATAATAAACTTTTACCCAACGATCTAAGCTGATTGAATTCGCGATTTTGAATCCGTAGCGTGCACCATGAAACATAAACCATTCGTGAGCATGCGTTCCAATTGGTTTTACGCCATATTTATGTGCAAAGTGAACATTAGAAGTTCCGACAAAACTTTTTCCTTTATGGTTTGTTAATTCTTTCATCACTACATCATGAACTTCGTAACTGTGACGACGACGAGTACCAAATTCCGCAACTGTAACGCCAAGACGATTGTATAAATCAACTTTATCGCTTGTACGTTTTGTGATTTCTTCGTTCGAAATGCGTTGTGCATTTGTCAATTTATAGAAAATTTCACTAATCAAACACAAGATTGGAACTTCCCACAGAATTGTACGATACCAATATCCTTCTACGTGAACTTCTACATCAGTTCCGTTTTGGGTGATTTTTACTTCATTTGGATCATAGCGATAACCTTGCAAAAAGTCTAAATAAGCAGGACTTAAATAAGGGCAATTCGTTGTGAAAAAGTTTTTTTCGTCTTTGGTTAAAGCAAGAGAAGCCATTGCGTTGATTTCTTTTTGCAATTCATCTGCAAAACCTTCAGGAAATTGGTGTTCACCACGGTTGATGAATTTATAGCGAGCCATTACATCTGGATACAATTTTGTAACGCCAAATTGCATGGTGAATTTATAGAAATCGTTATCTACGATAGATTTTATAATACTCATTTTTTAGGTTTAATTCTAATACATTTTGAAATTTAAAGATAAAAAAAAACCATCAATGTAGATGGTTTTTGTAAGATTATCTTGTTTTGAAGATAATTATTTTGTTGTTCTTTTCTCGATTTTAGGTAATTCGAAATTGAAAATATAACTTATGTCTCTATATGCGCTTAATTGGTCAGAAATTCCTATGCCCGAAGAATATACTTTGTTTCTACCGTAAGCTAAACGAGAAGGTAATATAATTACACCTTGAAAGTTGTATAAATCATTTGTAGAACGGTTTGTTGTTTTGAAATGTTTTAATCCTTCTATAAAATTCTTTAATTCTAAATGTTCTCTTTTTACTCCATTTTTAGCTTCTGTTTCAGTTGGGATAAAATAATAAAAACTAGGATCTTTCACAGCCGATCCATCACCAGAATTTGGCGTTCCTCCTGTAGATATAGATCCATATTTTCTTTTATAATCTGTACTATTAGTCGCTAAAAAAGTTCCAATATTATAAGAAATATAAATAGATGTACTGTCATTAGAAAGAATAGTTTCTCCTGTTCCTTTATGATTTGGGTTTTCGGCATACCATATACCTAAGTTATCTTGTTTTGCTAAAGATTTTAATGTTGGATAAGCATCATCGTCGTTTCCTTTTATAGTATCAAATTTTGTAAGTCTTCCATTCTTTGGATTGAAATAGAAATCTTCCATATATTGTTGAATCGCTTCATCATCTAATGCATTACGTTCTTCAACTGGAATTTTAGTTTCTTTGCTTACACCGTTATCATCATCATTATTACATCCTACTAAAACAGCAGAACATGCAATTAAAGTAACGAAGAATTTCTTTATCATGTTATTTCGATTTATATTGCGAATTTAGAAAAAATATTAGTTTAACCTAACAAATATTCAGTTTTAAATGAGATTAGATAAATTTCTTTGGAGTGTTAGATATTATAAAACGAGATCTTTAGCGGCTGATGCGGTAAAAAAGAATCGTGTAAAAGTGAATGGAGATGTAGCAAAAGCGTCGCGAGATATAATTCCAGGTGATGCGATTGAGGTTAGAAAAGATCAAATTAATTTATCTTTTAAAGTATTACAAGTGCCAAATAATAGAATTGGAGCTAAATTGTTAACCTTGCATATTGTGGATACAACGCCAAAAGAAGAATATGAGGTGTTAGAGCTTCGTAAACTTTCGCAAGATTATTATCGTGAAAGAGGAGAAGGTCGACCAACGAAAAAAGATCGCCGAGATTTGGATGATTATTTAGAAGAAGGTGGAGAAGATGCAGAAGGTATCATTATAAAAGGAGAAGATTTGGATTAATTCCAAATCTTCTCCTTTTTAAGATGTTTCATAATTTCGTCCAAAATCTCTAATGTGCTTTGGTTCGAGATGCTGATTGTATATTTTGCCTTTTCATAATATTGATTGCGTTCAAATAAATGTTTCGCAATAAACTCCATCATTTCTTCATTAGAAAGATGAGCAATTAAAGGTCGAGTTTCTTTTTTATTTTCCAATCGTTTCACCAATTGCGGTAATTGTACACGCATGAAAAATGAAATTGAATTGTTGGCAATCTCATTCATATTATCGTAATAAACAGGAGTTCCACCGCCTAAAGAAAGCACAATGTTTGTTGAAGTCAGAACTTCTTTTAAGGCTTCTCTTTCTTTTTTACGAAAACCTAATTCGCCTTCTTTTTCAAAAATCTCACTAATTTTTGTTTGATATTTATTTTCGATAAAATCATCAAGATCGATAAATTCGAAACCCAATGCTTTGGCTAAATCTTTTCCGGTAGTCGATTTTCCGCTACCCATATATCCTACTAAAGAAATAATCATGATTAGTCTACTGGTAAGTCTTCTGAATAAAAAATAGTTAATCTCGCATATCCATCAAACGTATCAATTTGATATGAATACGTATTCTCCAAACGTCTTGCATCATAACGTTCAACATTATAAGTTACTTGATAATCTTCGTTAGTAACGATTG
The DNA here is from genome assembly GCF_002453775.1 of Empedobacter sp. UBA6745. Classification (NCBI taxonomy): domain Bacteria; kingdom Pseudomonadati; phylum Bacteroidota; class Flavobacteriia; order Flavobacteriales; family Weeksellaceae; genus Empedobacter; species Empedobacter sp. UBA6745. The sequence goes on along the minus strand of NZ_DKHL01000001.1, from coordinate 48,782 downwards.
AATTTGAATGATGGTATTTAGATTTTGGCGCATCTTTTTTGATTTCTGCTCTATATTGATTCAAGAATTTAATAGGAAAAGAATATGTTAATTTATAAACAATCACTTGCGAAACCTGTATTGCTGTTATTTTATTCAAAAACATCGTTCCTTGATTATTGTTTTTAATCTTCAAAGAATCTAAACGATCTGAATTTTGAATGTATAAATTTTTTCCAAGTTTAGAAACCTTGAAACAACGATCATTCAATTTTTGATGAATAATCTGTGGTTGATCTTTTATTAATTCCTTTAATTCTTTCAATGCAAAATTAGACAAATGTGCATCTTTTGTTTCCTGATTACAATTGTTTGCATATTCAGAATCGGGTACGTCTGCCTCTGGGTTGTCAGATTTTTTACACGACACTATCGAAAACAAAGCAATAATAATATATAGTATATTCTTCTTCATTCTAAAATTTCAATCTTTAAATAGCGTTCCGAAAATAATTTCGGTTCACATAGATTTAGATTTGCTGGATGACAAATATAGTATATAAATCATTTATCAAATATATAAAATGATGTTTCTATGGCTTATTTTTTCAGTTTTCTTATCCGAAATTCTATCTTTCAAAAAAAAACTAAAAATTTATCTAAATTTAAGTTCTTAAAACCGAAATGATTAATTAATAAATTGTAAAAAACTTCACAAAACGTTTGTTAAATTAGTATTAAACGCCCTATATTTGCACTCGATTTAAGAAACCGACCTGGTAGCTCAGTTGGTAGAGCACAACACTTTTAATGTTGGGGTCCTGGGTTCGAGCCCCAGCCAGGTCACTAACTTCTAGTTATTGAGAAGTCTAAAAACAGTAACAACTCCAAAACGGAGACCTGGTAGCTCAGTTGGTAGAGCACAACACTTTTAATGTTGGGGTCCTGGGTTCGAGCCCCAGCCAGGTCACAAACTTCATGTTATTAAGAAGTATAAAAACTATAACACTCCAAATACGGAGACCTGGTAGCTCAGTTGGTAGAGCACAACACTTTTAATGTTGGGGTCCTGGGTTCGAGCCCCAGCCAGGTCACAAAGCCAAACAGAAATGTTTGGCTTTTTTTATTTACACTACTTTCTTTTAATCTAATTTCCTTTTGAGTATTTCAGCATGAATTCTGATCGATAGGTCTCTCCTATTGGAATTTCAAACTCGTTCATATAAATGGTATGATTATCAAATGAATTAATATGTTTTGAATTTATGATATATGATTTACTAACGCGTATAAAAAATTCTGAATCTATTTTCTGGTGAATCGTTTTTAAATTCATTGCTGTAATTAACTTCTGTGTCGTTGTATAAAGCACTACATAATCTTTCAAACCTTCTATGAACAAGATTTCAGAAAAACTTATTTTATATTGTTTTCTATCGGCTTTTATAAATAAAAAATTATCATCATTCTCTTCAACAGTATTTTCTTCAACCTTTTTATTAGAAAGGAAATTATAAAAAAACGTTGCCTTATTTATCGCTTTTTCTAAACGCTTTTTATCAATTGGCTTTAACAAATAATCGATAGCATCTAATTCATAACTATCTATTGCGTATCTTGAATAAGCAGTTGTAAAAATTATTAAAGTATTTTTAGGTACACTTTGCGCAAACTCTATCCCATTAATTAATGGCATTTCTATGTCAAGAAATATAACATCTGGTTGTATTGTACTTAAAAACTTTAAAGCTAAAGCTGCATTCGGAAACTTACCTAGAATTTCTAATTCAGAAACTTCGTTTATTAATAACTCCATTTCTTCTCTTGCCAAAGGCTCATCATCAATTATAATACAATTCATATTGGAATTATTAAGTTAACAACATATTCATCTTTTGTAGATTCTATATTTAAAGTATACATTTTTCCGTACAAAAGTTCTAATCTTCTTGTAATATTTGGAAGCCCTAAACCTTTAAATTTATTATTAGGAATGATGTAATTAGGATCTAAAGAATTTAAACAAACAAAGTGTAAATGATTATCAATAATCGAAACTTTTACCTTTATATAAATTGCTTCTCCATTTAAATTAACACTATGCTTTATAGCATTTTCTACAAATGTTGTAAATAAATTGGGCGGGATGTATGTAGAATTCAATTCACTTTTATTCGCTTCTGTCTCTATAACTACATTTAAATTTTCTTGACGAATTTTCTCTAAATCTAAAAAATTAGCTAAAAATTTCAACTCCGAAGAAACAGGTGTTTTTTCTTCATTATTTTCATATAATTGATATCTTAAAAAATCTGAAAGTTTCATAATAACGTCTGTCGCTACTTCAGGATCTTTTCTAATTAATGCTTTTACATTATTCAACATATTGAATAAAAAATGTGGGTTGATTTGATTTTTTAATTCATTTATCTCCATTGAAAATGTCAAATTTTTCAGTTCAGATATTTGTCTATTATCTTCAATCCATTTCTGAAAAAGTTTTAAGGTAGTTGTCATCATAATAATTGGCACAACAACTATAAGCCCTTCATAACTTCTCCTTATGTTTTCACCAAAATGTCTAGGATTAGCTATTCTATATTTTTCAAAAAACACATCTAATGATTGACCAATAATATTTATCCCCACATAAACTAAAATTGTTAATAACAATAGATATAAAATATAGTAACCTTTAAAAAAAAACTTTGGAACCAATATATAAATATTGATGTATGTTTTTAATACAAATACTACAAATAGTAAAAGAATAACATAATATCTATATACACCATAATAATTAGATGCAAACGTAGAACTATATATCACTAATAAAAATCCAACTATAAAAAGTAAATGACGAGAAAATCTAAACTTTTTATCTACTAGAAAATTTATGATTTTTTGATTTTTTGATTGAGGTAACAATGAATTCATTTTTATAAAAATCTTATCTATAACAAAGGTAATTGATTAATCTATTCCATTATTAAAGTTTATACGAACCAACGTTTTTATTATACTTCTTCTTTTTTTTTCTGGTTGGTATAAAAAAATCTAGTGTTGGTATAAAAAACGATCAAAACTATTTTTTTATACTTTTCTTAGCTATTCAATTTACAAAACATGAAATACTATGAGTGTGAAAAATTTTAATTTTTGGGTAAATAAGTTAAATCTTCTAAATTTTTCTGCAACAGAAAAAGAAGATAAAATTATTCAAATAACAGATTTAAATCGTTTTATACAATGCTACGATCCGACATTAGAAATTGTAGATTGTATACATCATGATTTTTGTATTATTGAGAAGAATGAACATATTAAAGAAGTAAAGTTAATGGATATTTCTAATCTTAAAAATAACGAAACAATTTCTATAAATAGAAACAAAGAATCTTGGTTTGTTCTTGTAAATGACAAATTAGACACAACCTTAAAATCAATTTTAAAAACAATAGAAGAACACAATATCAGTAAGATTTATGATAAGGTATTTGTCTTCAATTTTTTCCAATCGAGTATTCACGAAATCAAATAAAAATTAATGCATTCAATACAACAAAAAGCAATTACAAGCTTATTGCTTTTACTTTCAACTTTGTCATTCGCTCAAAAAAAAGATAGTATTCAAAAAAGAGCTGTCGTTTTTGTTGCAGATAAATTCCCCTCTACCCGTGTTCTTAATGTAGAATATACAAATCTTACACCTTATAAATTTTCTCAAAAGTTAGAAGATAGCAACTTTAATTTACCCGAAAGTAAAGTGAAAAACTTTCAACAAATAAAGGCAAATGCGAATTTATATTTTTTCAAAAAAGAAAAATGGACGATATCTACAGCACTTAATTATAAGTACACGACAGCAAATATAGATAACCTTAGTTCTACTATGAATGAAACGAAACAAAACTTTCATTATCATTCGGAAGCTGTAACTGCAAGTCATATTTCTAAACTATGGAAAAAAACAGCAATTTATTCAGCTACTCTATCAGTTGATGGTAACGAAAATAGTTTTGAAAGATTCCGTGGTTTACTAACAGGTAGTATAATGATTACAGCAAACGAAAGAACCAAATTACTTTTAGGTTTAGCTGTAATTATAGACCCTAGTTCGCAAGTACCTACATTCCCCATTATTTCTTATGAGCATAAATTTAAAAATGGTTGGATAGCCGATATCATACTTCCAAAAAGAGTAATGATGAAAAAAAATGTATTTAATAATGGTCGATTTTCTCTTGGTAGTGAAATGGATGTTACATCATTCTATTTTAACCAATCGAATAAAACATTTGAATTTAGACAAACAGAAATTAATAGTGGTGTAATGTATGAACATAGAATTGGTGATTTTATTGGTACTGTAAAAACAGGACTACGTAGCATTCCTACTGGAAGAATCTTTGAAAAAAATGAATCTTTTAATGACTATATATACGAGTATAAACCAAAATCATCTTTCTATTTCAACTTTGGTATATCATACAACCCATTTGGTAATAAAAAACGATAAATAACATACGTTTGTTGCGATTTCATTAAATTAAATAAAATCTATAGTAATTAAAAATAATTTATCGTAAATTCGCACCCATAAATTTCAAGGATGCAAAACATTAGAAATATTGCGATTATCGCACACGTTGACCACGGTAAAACTACTTTGGTTGATAAAATTCTTCACTCAACAAACGTTTTCAGAGAAAACCAAGATTCAGGTGAATTAATCATGGATAACAATGATATCGAACGCGAAAGAGGGATTACGATCTTCTCTAAAAATGCTTCGGTAGAGTATAAAGGTGTAAAAATCAATGTTATCGACACTCCTGGCCACGCCGATTTTGGTGGTGAAGTTGAGCGTGTGTTGAAAATGGCTGATGGTGTTATCTTATTAGTAGATGCTTTTGAGGGACCAATGCCTCAAACTCGTTTCGTATTAGGAAAAGCATTAGAATTAGGTTTAAAACCTTTAGTAGTAATTAACAAAGTTGATAAAGAAAACTGTCGTCCTGACGAAGTTTACGATAAAGTATTCGAATTATTCTTCAACTTAGATGCTACTGAAGATCAATTAGACTTCCCTGCATTCTACGGATCATCTAAACAAGGATGGTTTAATACAGAGAACGTTCGTACAGAAGATATCTTACCTTTAATGGATGGTATTTTAGAGCACGTTCCTGCTCCAGAAGCTAAAGAAGGTGACTTACAAATGCAAATTACATCTTTAGATTATTCTAAATTCTTAGGACGTATTGCTGTTGGTAAAGTAACTCGTGGAGAAGTAAAAGAAGGTGACTGGATTGCTTTAACAAAGCCAGACGGTTCTTTCAAAAAACACAAAGTAAAAGAATTATATACTTTTACAGGTTTAGGAAAAGTAAGAGCTACAGAAGTAAAAGCTGGTGATATTTGTGCTGTTGTTGGTATTGACGGTTTCCAAATTGGAGATACTATCGCAGATCCTGAAAATCCAGAAGCTTTACCTGTAATGCATATCGACGAACCTACTATGAACATGTCTTTCGGAATTAACAACTCTCCATTCTTTGGTAAAGATGGTAAATTTGTTACTTCTCGTCACTTAGTAGATCGTTTAACAGACGAGTTAGAGCGTAACTTAGCTTTACGTGTTGAACCAACTGAAGATTCTAATACACAATTAGTTTACGGACGTGGTATCATGCACTTATCTGTATTAATTGAAACAATGCGTCGTGAAGGATATGAGTTAACTGTTGGGCAACCACAAGTTATTTTCAAAGAAATTGACGGTGTAAAATGTGAGCCATACGAAACATTAGTAATTGATGTTCCTGATGATTACTCTTCTAAAGCTATTGACTTAGTTACACAACGTAAAGGAGATTTATTAGTTATGGAAGCTAAGGAAGGTATGCAACACTTAGAGTTTGAAATTCCATCTCGTGGATTAATTGGTTTACGTTCTTTAATGTTAACTTCTACTGCAGGTGAGGCTGTAATGGCACACAACTTCTTAGAGTACAAACCTTTTAAAGGTGCTATTGCTGGACGTTCTGCTGGTGTAATTATCTCTAAAGATCAAGGTACATCTACTCCTTACTCTATTGATAAATTACAAGATCGTGGAAAATTCTTTGTTGCTCCAGGAGAAGAAGTTTACGAAGGAATGATTATTGGAGAGCACTCTCGTAATAATGATTTAGTTGTAAACGTAGTTGAGGCTAAAAAATTAAACAATATCCGTGCAGCTGGTAAAGATGATTCATCTTCTATTGCTCCAAAAATAGAAATGACTTTAGAAGAATGTATGGAATACATCCAAGGTGATGAATGTATCGAGGTAACTCCAAATTTCATCCGTTTACGTAAAATTCACTTAAAAGAAGTAGATCGTAAACGCTTCGAAAAATCAATGAGCTAATCATTTGAAATTATATATCACAATAAAACCAGAAGTTAATCTTCTGGTTTTTTGTTTTAAATAGATTCGATTTTATTTTTAAGCGCTTCAATTGCGAAATTTAATTCATCTTTAGAAGCGTTATATTCTACTATTTCACCTTTAATTTTGAATCTTGAAACATTAAAACCTTCTTCAATATCATTGTACCAAATCAAATAATTTTCGTATACAGCAACTACCCAAAAATTATCCTCAATAACATCATCACATTTCCATATTTCAGGAGAAATTTTAATTTGATTCCAAAATAATAAAGTTTTGTCCTCCATATTTTGTTCAGAAAAATAAATTTCGAGCATCAAATCCTTTTTAGGAAAATTTATCCAATTATTCATTAATAAGTACTTTTTAATAAAATCCAATCTTCAAATTTTTGAGTTTGAGTTGAATTTGGTTCAGTCCATTCGATAATATACCAATAACTATCGGAAGGTAGCGCTTTTCCATTCAGTTTTCCATCCCATGTATAATTGTTTGCTTCCGAACCAGTAAATAATAATTTTCCTTTTCGATTATAAATGATAAATTTCGGATTGATTTTACTTTTTAATTGCGAATAATCCAACACATCATTTTTACCATCACCATTTGGAGAAATAAAATTGATTAGTTTAATCAGCGAAAATTCTTTCGAAATAGGCGAACAATTAGCTGCAGATTTCACAGAAATTGTATGAGTTCCTAAAGTTACGTTTGTGAAGATATTGGAAGATTGAAAAGTGCCGTTATCCAATGAATACAGATATGGAAGCGTAGATCCAGTGACTTTTATGGTCACCGTAGAACCTTGAATTTCGATAGATTGAATAGTTGGATCTTCGGCTTCAATAACTTTTACTTCTTGGGTATAAAAACAACCATTTAATCCTAATTTTACATAATAAGTTCCAACAGAAACATTTGTAATAGATTGATTTTTATTACCATTATGCAACCATTCGTAAGTGTCAAATCCTGTACTTGCATCCAAAGTAGTCGTTGTTCCTTTGCAAATTGTAACATCTTTTAAGGTTGATGATTTTCCAGATTGTTTGAAAATAAAATGAATTGGAGCAACATTTTCGCATAAACCATTTTGTTTAAATCTTACCCAAAATGTTTGATCTGAATTTATTATTTGTGTCGCGCTGATTGCATTTCGACTATTTTTTGCATCAGCTTCGCTTAAATAATAAGTTGGAGATCCGTATATATTCGTAATCAAGTCATCAATATAATAGGATAAAACAATTTCTTCATCGTTACTTAAATCCTCGTCACAAATTTCTATTGGAGGAATTATGTTTGCAATACTTAGATTATTTAATGTAAAAGTAATTTTTTTTATAACTGGATCACAAGTCCCGATTTGAACACGAATCCAAACTTCTTTAGATGTCTGAATTCCATTTAGTTCAAAATTCGTTATTCCTGCAGAAATATTATCTTTAGCATCTTGTTCGGTATCAAAATATTTCACTTGATGAGCAGAATAATAATCTTCTACAATTCGATCAGTATATTCGTCTAAATTTATTTGTGTTTTTCCATCTAAATCATCATCACAAATAGAAAAACGATCTTGATAAATTTGCGGTTCTTCTTGTACAGAAACATTAATATGACCTTTCAAAGAACAACCAGTATTCAATGTGATTTCTACTTCGTAATAACCTGTTTCATTTACCACTAATGTTGCATTTGTTTCACCACTAATTTCCACACCATCTTTGTACCATTTATAAGCTGTAGCATTTGTAGTTGTCGCATCTATTGTTTCAGATTTTCCAGGACATAATACAACATCAGAACCTAAACTTTTTGATCCTATAAAACTTCCAGCTTTCAAGAAAACAGCAGAATCATAAAGGCCATAACTATCTCCATGGTCAGCAATTACCAATTTTATGTGGTATTTTACGCCTGCTACAATTTGTGCATTTGCTTTCAAAACTTTTGTTTGTCCATTGAAATTTGTTGGACTATTCCTAGAATTAAACCCTCCAAAATATTCTTGGAAACTTTTACATCTATCTGCTCCATTAATTGTTTTAGTTGTTACAGGAATAGTTGTATTTGGAATTAATGCAATGTTTTGATAAGGTTCAGAATTATCTGCTTTTTTGATTAAGAAGGCAAAAGCATCAGAATAATCACAATTATCAATTCGATATTCTTCTGAAAGAAACATGTACTCGAAACTAATTTGATCTGTTGTAAGGTTTGATACAAAATCAAATTCGAGAGATGTAGCATTTAAAATTTTGTCATGAGGTAAATTAGATTGTATCAAAATATCAATTAAGTCTTGATCTCCTCCCCAATTAATTCCATAAAAACTTTGTAAAGTAGCATTTGGACCTTCAGCAGCTTTTGCTTTTCCAGTAGATAAAATAATTCCTTCGGAAAGATCAAAATTACTAGTTCCTTTTGTAAAATAACCATAGCTTATTTCATCATAAGATCTATTGTATCCAGAAATATTAATATTAGAAATAGTAATACAACCTGTGTTTGTTCCAATAAATTTATCAATTAATTCTTCTTTCGATAAAGATGTATCTACCAGAATATATTGACCAAATAAAAAACTATTTAGTGTAAAAGTAAAAAAGAGTAGGAGAATTATTTTTGAATAAAAGTGTTTCATAAAAAATAATTTAGATAAAAAAACTGCTAAATAACTTTAAAATATAAAGTTTATTTAACAGTTTTAGGAATTTTATTTATCGAAAAATAGTCTTAGCCTATTTTTCCTAAATTTTCTGCAATAGTTTCAATGAAAGATGTCAATGGTTTTTTTGCCATCATTTCGATCATCATATTGAAATTTCCATCAAAATCTAATGTAACATCAGACGAATTTTCATCAACTGCATCAATAGAAATTGTCAAAGTATATTCAAAAGCAGGTGCAGGAGATTCGAAAACAATTTTCGATGGCTCAACTGTCTCTTTCAAACGCATTCCAACCTTTGGTAAAGCGCCAACACCAACTGTAAAACCTTTTCCAGATTCGTGAATTTCAAACGATTTTGTGTCCTCTGGCATCAATTGCTCATAATTCTTCATATCCAACAAAAAAGTGTATGCTTCTTGTTGATTTTTTGCAAAACGGACTTTATTTGTATTTACCTTCATATCCTTGTGAGTTTTTTATAAATTTGTAACAAATCGTTCAAATGTACAAAGTTTTTTTTAATGAAAGTTTGTTAACTTTCAGCAACCAACCTAATCCAGAAGCAAAAAATATTTTGTTTCAAAATGAAGCTCAATTTGATGAATCTTTTCATTTATTATCATCAAAAACGGCAACTTTAGTCAATATTTTTAGTGAAGATATTGATGATGTTTGGACGAAATTCTTAAAATATTACAAGCATATACAAGCAGCGGGTGGAATTGTTCGTAATCCGCAAGACGATTATTTGTTCATTTTCAGACTTGGGAAATGGGATTTGCCAAAAGGTAAAATGGAGAAAGGGGAATCGAGAGAAGAATCTGCAATTCGCGAAATTGAAGAAGAATGTAGTTTGACAAATTTAGAGTTGAAACGATTTTTGATGCCTACTTTTCACATTTATTTTTTGAGAGAATATATTATCAAAGAAACATTTTGGTTCGAAGTTTTTTATGACGGTGTTGAATTGCCTTTGCCACAAACTGAGGAAGGAATTGAATCGGTTGAATGGAAAAAAGAGAATGAAATTCCTGAGTTATTAGAAAATTCTTATCCAAATATTAAATTATTGATGGATAATTATTTAAATTTGAACTAAATAAAATTAATATGAAAAAATATATATTAACTTTTTGTGCCTTAACATCTTTTGCTTTGACAACTAATGCTCAAACGAAAAAAGATACCAAGGTTAAAACTGAAAAAGCTTCTAAATCTCAATCAAAAATTTTAGATAACGGAACGGCAAAAATAGACGATTTATATGCGTATCAAGTGTATGGAGAATCGTTTGATATCAAAAATACATTAACAAAAAACGAACTTGGAAAGTTATACGATAACATGAAAAGTGGTGATTCTTTGGAAAATGTTCAGTTTGTTTCGACGATAGAATCTGTTTGCAAAAAGAAAGGTTGTTGGATAAAAGTTGATCTTGGAAAAGGCGAAGAACAGTCGTTTGTGCGTTTCAAAGATTATGGTTTTTTTATGCCTTTAGATGGTGAAAAAGCGAATGTTGTCGTGCACGGAAAAGCTTTTGTTAGTGAAATTTCTGTTGAGAAATTGCGCCATTATGCAGAAGATGCAGGACAATCGAAAGAAGAAATTGCGAAAATTACAAAACCTCAGTTGCAATATAATTTTGAGGCTGATGGAGTTTATTTAAAAGAAAACTAAGATTTTTAACTCAATAATTAATCAAAACCTTTCTATTTTTGGAAAGGTTTTTTTATGAAATCAATTCTATAAAATATGACAAACTTATTTCAAGCCAATCCAAATCAGTATTTTTCTTTGATAGGAAAATCGGTGAATGACGAATTATTTCAATCATTTCAAACTGAATTTGAATCTGATATTTCAGAGCAAAATATTCCTCAAGGAAAAATTGTATTGTACAAAGAAAAAGGTATTTCGGTGAAAATTGTTGATGAAATGATTGTTTCGATTAAGTTTTATCTTTCTCCAAATCCAATTTGTAAGGTTTATGAAGGTCAAAATATTTTTGATTTGAATCGAAATATTGATGAAACTCAAGTTCGTAAAAGTAATGATTATCAAAGAATTATTAATAATGATCCAAATCGTTTAGCAAATGATTATAGTCGTTTAAATTGTTTATTCTCTTTTGATTCGATGACAGGAGAATTCTTAACGATTGAAATATTAAACAAATTATAAGATGTTTTTCTGCTGAAAAATTTCATATATTTATCTTAAATAATAGACCTTAAATGAAAAAATATTTAAGCTTGTTCTTAATGTTATTAACGTTTGCAGTTTTTGCACAATTGAGAGCGAATAATACGGAGTCTTATTACTCGATGAAAGGAACTTTTAATTCGGATAAAAAAGAGATTATAAAGAAAACAATCGAGAAAGAATTTGGTGAAGGAATTTTGGAAGAATCTGGTTATATCTGGACTGGACGAGGAAGTTTTGAAATTATTTTGAATGATAATTCACTTAAAATGGAGATTCAAAAAAGTACAGATAATCAAGAAATTGTAGATAAAATTAAAAATCTTGGAGATAAAATTCTTGCGACAAAAAATATAAATAAATTTAATACTTAAAAACGAGCTACAATTATTTTGTAGCTCGTTTTGTGTTAACGCTTCGTTAACCGTTCATTAACCAATGCAAATTAATCTTTTTCAGAATTTTATAAAAAAATAAAAATATGAAAAAGACATTATTTATCGCAATAACTTTAATAGCTTTTGCTTGTAACGGACAAACAGCTAAATCACAATCAGTTAGCAAAAATTCAAGTTCAACAACTCATTCTAATGTTTCAGTTAGTGTGAGTGATAGCAACGAAGTATATTCATACTCAGCAATTTTTGATAAACCAAAGTCGGCAAATGCAATCAAAGAAATCGGAAAAGTATTTGGAAAACCAGTGACTGAAGGAAAAAATTACGTTTGGAGAGAAGGAGATTCCTTAGAAATAAAAGCAAGAGAAGGAAAAATTACAATTGAATTTGAAAAAGGTTCAACAAAATTATATGAAAAAGTAAAAGAATTAGGCGAATCTATTTCTGCTGTTGTAGGAGAAAAATAATCATTCTAAAACATATAAAACGGAAGTCAAATTTGGCTTCCGTTTTTAATTATTTTAATTCCCTATACTTAAAATCTTTTCCAAAAAAGTAATTCCATATTAAACTAATAAGAATGAAATTTGCTATTCCACGAATTGTTATAAATATCCCGAAATTACCAAAACGTTTGTATTTAATATGTGATAATTCTTCTTGATGATTAACTATATATTCGTACAAATAATAATCAAAAACTAACATTAAAAGGCTAAAAAGAACTAAAATGACATAATGAAAGAGCATAATGTCTTTAATTTTTTTTAGATTTTTATAGAATAATACAGCTCCAATAAAAGAAAAAAATACGCTTGAATGAAAAACAATTTCAGTTTTAGTATGAAGTTTTGGAACTTCATTATTCTCCTCAATGTCTTCAACTAAATTTGGTTCGAAAGAATTTTTCTTTTTTTCTTTTTCATGATAAATAATTTTAGATGAAATTAAATTTTTAATTCGAGTTGTTTCAATTTCAGAAAACTGAACATTTCGTTCATTTTTTAAAATTTCGAAAGCTATTTTTATTGCTTCAGGAACAAATCTAGAATCATCTTTGATATAAGAATTTAATTCATTTGTAGACAGCTTCTGAAGAACGCTTCTTTTAACTTGCATTAATTTAATCCTTATAAATCAAATATTTTGTTCTTATTTTCTTGAAAGCTTCCAAATCTTTTTGCCAAGTTGCTTTTATTTCTGCTTCTGATAAACCAGCTTCTATTTGTTTGCGCAATTCATCAGTTCCAGAAAGTTGATCAATCCACAATTTTTTACCATTCATCGCCCAAAAAGGTTGCTTCGTATTATTTTTATATGCATTGATTAACCATTTCAAATTGATGGCAGATTGATACGGAACATCCGATAAATCCTCTCCGTAACAAACTTCATCTTTGAATTTTGGACTTGTTGCACCAGGTTTTGAAGTTGGCGTATATTGAAAAGACATATTTTTTAGGAATGGTGAACCATAAACCTGAAACTGAATATCTGTTCCACGACCTTCGTTAACGTTTGTCCCTTCAAACAAACATGTACTTGGATATAAATTAATCGCGTGAGCATTTGGTAAATTAGGCGATGGTTTCACAGGTAAATTGTACTTGGACTGATGGGTATAATTGATAAGCGGAATAATTTCCAAGTCTGCTTTTATACTATTTGCTAACCAACCTTCACCGTTGATCATTTGCGCATATTCGCCAATCGTCATTCCATAAACAATCGGAACATTGTGCATTCCAACAAATGATTTATACTCGTTTTTCATCACAGGTCCGTCCACATAATGTCCGTTAGGATTTGGTCTGTCCAACACAATTACTTTCTTGCCATTTTCAGCCGCAGCTTCCAAAACATAATGCAAAGTAGAAATGTATGTGTAAAAACGTGCGCCAACATCTTGCATATCAAAAATCAAAACATCTACATCAGAAATCTGATTTGCTTTTGGTTTTTTATTATCACCATAAAGCGAAATAATTGGTAAGTTAGTTTTTGTATCAACACCAGATTTTACTTTTGTACCAGCATCAGCATCTCCTCGAAAACCGTGTTCTGGCGAATAAAGTTTAACCACATTGATTTTATGTTTTAGTAACAAATCAACTGTATGCATCGTTGTTCCATTAATGGTTGCAATTCCTGTTTGATTCGAGATTAATCCAACTTTTTTACCTTTTAATTTCGAAAGATAGTTAGCTGTATTTTCTGCTCCAACAAGAATAGTTGAATGATTATCTATTGTTTTTGATGTATTATTTTGAGCTAAAATTGGAGTAGAAAAGCCGAAAAAAATAACTGAACTAAGTAAACCAATTGATGTATATTTGACAAAGTTTTTCATTTCGTTTTGAATCATTTGAATTTAGGCGAATTTAAAGCCTAAAGTTAGTTTTAATCTTATAAAAAATATATAATTTGAGTTTTTCTTGGTGGTTTTCAAAAAAAATTGCGCTTGGTAAAAATACTAAAAATAACTTATCGAGTATTATTATTCGAGTAGGTCAAATTGCGGTAGCATTAGGGTTGATTGTTTCTTTGGTAACGATTTCGACTGGTGTTGGTGCAAGAAAGGCAATCAAAGAAAAGTTGGCCGATTTTAATGGTCATATTACGATTAGAAACTACAATAGTAATACGTCATTAAATTCTGATTCATTATCACTTCATCAAGCTTTTTATCCAAAGTTTAAATCGATTCCAGAAATAGAACATGTACAAGCAATTGCCAATAAAAGTGGTGTTATCCGAACGGATGAAAACTTTAGTGGGGTTGTGTTCAAAGGAGTTGGAACAGATTATGATTCGGTTCGTTTCGATAAATTTTTGGTAAAAGGACATTTTCCGCGAATCAATAAAGATTCGATAATGGATGAGGTTTTATTATCGAAAAAGATTGCGGATGAAATGAAATTGGATGTTGACAGTTCGTTTGTGATGTATTTTATTCAAGAAGATACAAAGCCTATTTATCGTCGATTTACCATTTCTGGATTATTCAAAACAGATATCAAAAACTTTGACGATCAAATTATGTTTGGTGATATCAAGCATGTGCAACGCCTTAATCGTTGGGATTCGACAACTGTTGGTGGTTTCGAACTATTTGTAAATGATGTCGAAAATATTGATCCAGTTGCAAAGCGTGTGCAAGAAAATATTCCATATAATTTGTATGCAGAATCAGCAACAGCATCTTTTGCTCAGATTAATGATTGGATTTCGATTTTCGACAAAAATATTGTCATTATTCTTTTTATCATGCTTTTTGTGGTGGTGATTAATATGGTGATGGTTTTATTGATATTAATTTTAGAACGAACACATTCAATCGGAATTTTAAAAGCATTTGGTGCGACAAATTGGCGAATCCGAAAATTATTCATCAATTACGCATTATTTATCATGTTACCAGGATTAATTGCTGGAAATGTAATTGGACTTGGATTATTATTCATTCAGAAATATTTCG
>NZ_DKHL01000001.1:0-33541 GCF_002453775.1 Empedobacter sp. UBA6745 | reverse complement strand
AAAGCTATTAATTTTAGATAAAATTTAATGTTTTAATTTAAAAGTTAGAAAAAAATGAAATTCGCAAACAATATATTAGAAACGATTGGGAATACACCTTTGGTTAAAATTAATAAGATTACAAAGGATTTACCATGTACAGTTTTAGCAAAAGTTGAATATTTTAACCCTGGTCATTCTTGTAAAGATCGTATGGCGTTAAAAATGGTTGAAGATGCCGAAAAAGATGGTCGTTTAGTTCCAGGAGGTACAATTATCGAAGGTACTTCTGGTAACACAGGAATGGGATTGGCTTTGGCTGCTGTGATCAAAGGTTACAAATTAATTTGTGTGATTACAGACAAACAATCGAAAGAGAAAATGGATATTTTGCGCGCTGTTGGTGCAAAAGTTGTGGTTTGTCCTACGGATGTTGAGCCAGATGATCCACGTTCTTATTATTCAGTTTCTAAACGTTTGGCTCAAGAAACACCGAATGGTTGGTATGTCAATCAGTATGATAATCCATCAAATGCAATTGCGAATTATGAGCAAACTGGACCAGAAATTTGGGAACAAACAGAAGGAAAAGTAACGCATTTTATTGTTGGTGTTGGAACTGGAGGAACAATTTCAGGAGTTGGGAAATACTTGAAAGAAAAAAATCCTAATATTAAAATTTGGGGAGTTGATACGTATGGATCAGTTTTCAAAAAATATAAAGAAACAGGAATCTTCGACGAAAATGAAGTGTATTCTTATGTAACAGAAGGAATTGGTGAAGATATTTTACCAGAAAACGTAGATTTTGATATTATTGATGGATTTACAAAAGTGACTGATAAAGATGCAGCGGTTTATACGCGTCGTTTAGCTTTAGAAGAAGGTTTGTTTGTTGGAATGTCTTCGGGATCAGCGATCAAAGGATTGTTGCAAATGAAGGACGAATTCGGACCAGATGATGTTGTAGTAGTTTTATTCCACGATTCAGGTTCTCGTTATGTAGGAAAAATCTTTAACGATGATTGGATGCGTGACAGAGGATATTTGGACGAAGAAATCAAAACAGCTGTCGATTTAATCAAAGAACATGTTGATAAACCTTTGGTTACGGTTCGTACAGAGGAATTGGCTTCTCATGCAATTGATCGTATGCGTCGTTTCAAAATTTCTCAAATTCCAGTAATGGACGTGAATGGAATTGTTGGTTCTTTGGATGAATCAGATTTGTTTCAAGCATTTTTAGAAGATAGAAATGTTGCTGAAAAACCTGTTCACGAAATAATGGGAAAACCATATCCAGTCGTAAAAGCAGGAACATCTATCGAAGAAGTTTCGAAGTTAATTACAAAGGATAATCAAGCTGTTTTAATAGAATTAGAAAACGGAAAATATCATATCATCACAAAATATGATATTATTAACTCGATTAAATAACAAAAATCCTATCTTTGAAGCGATATGGGAATTGTATTAAAAGGTCAGAATTTAGTAAAAGATTACGGTAAAAAACATGTCGTAAAAAATGTGTCTTTTCAAGTAGAACAAGGAGAAATTATTGGATTATTAGGACCAAATGGTGCTGGTAAAACGACTTCTTTCTACATGATTGTTGGTTTGGTAAAGGCTACGCAAGGAAAAGTTTTTTTGGATAAACAAGATATCACAAACGATGCGATGTACAAACGCGCGCAAAAAGGTATTGGATATTTGGCGCAAGAAGCCTCTGTTTTTCGTAAACTTTCTGTAGAAGATAATATCAAATCAGTTTTACAATTCACGAAACATTCCAAAAAAGAGCAACAAATGCGCACAGATGCTTTGATTGAAGAGTTCTCGTTAGAGCATGTTCGTAAAAATCGTGGTGATTTACTTTCTGGAGGTGAGCGTCGTCGTTGCGAAATAGCACGTTGTTTGGCAACAGAACCTAATTTTATTTTATTAGATGAGCCTTTTGCTGGAGTTGACCCTATTGCGGTTGAGGATATTCAGAAAATTGTACGTTCGTTAAAAGATAAAAATATCGGAATCTTAATTACCGATCATAATGTATCGCAAACGCTTGCAATTACCGATAAAACATATATTATGTTCGAAGGTAAAATCTTGAAAGAAGGTTCGCCAGAAGAATTAGCAAATGATGAAGATGTTCGTCGCGTTTATCTAGGTGAAAACTTTATGTATCAGCAGATATAAATTACAATATAGTATTTTCTAAACCACTCAATTTTGAGTGGTTTTTTTTTAAAACTTCAAAATCATCTAAAATTAAAATTTGCTTAATTTTAAAAATTTCTGATTTTAATAGTTGCTTTTTCGATATATTTAACTACTAAAACTTACTGATAAAGAATGCTAAAACTCAACTATTATTTTGTTTGTCTGATTTCAATTTTTGTGTTGAATAGCTGTACACACGAATAAGATGCGATAAAAGAAACAAAAAAATCTACAAATAGAGGAGGAGTGGTGCTTACATTTGATGATGATTATGTGGACGAATGGTTCAATGCGAATTTAAAATTGAAACAATACAATTGGAAAGGAACGTTTTATGTAACGCATTTTGATAAGCTTTCGGAGAGTCAAATTCGTGAGTTAACTTATCTGCAACAAAACGGAAATGAGATTGCTGCGGATGGTTTAATTCATGTATATACAACAAAGTATATAAAAGAATTTGGAGGAAAAGAATTTATTGAAAAAGAAATCGCTCCAATGCTAAGTTTGATGAAAAACAAAGGTTTTGATGTAACCGATTTTTCTTATCCTTATGGCGATCGAAGTGTAGAATCGGGTCAATTACTTTTCAATCATTTTAAAACCTTAAGAGGAACAACTTATGGAAACGAAGCGCCTAATTTTCAGAACTGTTATTATCAAAATAAACCGTTATTTTTTGGTTTAGGAATCGATAATAGTTACGAGCATTTTAATGTGCCTTATTATATTTCGTTGTTGCAATATGCAAAGGATAACAATAAGATAGTCATTTTTTACGCGCATAAAACAGTTGCAAAAGCAATTAATAATTATGAAACTGAATTTAAAACCTTAGAAGAGATTTGCAAGTTTGTGAAGAATAATGATATGAAGTTTTATACAGTTAATGACTTACAAAAATTGAAATAAAAAAATGCTCAAATTCTTGAGCATTTTTCGTTTATTCTATAAAAAGTAAATCTCCTTTTTGATTAACAGCCTCTTTGAAATAAAGATAAACATCTTGTATATCAAAACGTCTAAAATTGATAGCGTTAGAAATATTTTGTTCAGGAAGTTGATAAATCATTTCAAAATTTAACATGCTACCAAAACCAGAACTCTCGATTTTTTCGACCAAAATTCCTAAAGATTCTAATCGTTCAATCAACCGATTAATTTCCAAATCATTATGTTTCATAATCTGTAAAACTTACTATTAAAGCGGTTTCAAAGCTAAAACATAAATTTTTAAAATAAGATTTTGAGAAATAAAATTATATGTTAAACCTTTCGATTCAAAACTTAATTCTCTCTCTTATAATTAATTATTTTAGAATATTTTTTAAATAATCTAACACATTTTCTATCGAATCAAATTGTTTTACACCATATTTTTCTGCCGTAATATCAACATTTCCTTTTCGCCAAAAACCATCTGGACAAATCACCAAAAGTTTTCCACTTTTTGCATACAATCCCATTTCTAACAAACTAATCGGACTTTTAGAATCTTTTCCAAAAAACATAATAATATAGTCTGCATTTTCTAATGCATTCAACTCCCATTCCACTTGTTTGCGAAATTCGGGCTCTTCTTTCACAGGCTTCCAAGCGGTATTCCAATCATCACGACGAGGATTTAGCAAGATGACTTTTTCATTTTTCAATTCTTTTGAAACCTTCGCTTGCCAATCTTCAGAATTTCTCATATCAATTGTTCCGCCCAAAAATATCTTTGTACGTTGATCATTTTTAGGAAGTTTATTCGGCGATTTTATTTCAAGAGATTGAGCAAAAATTGTAGTATTCAATAATAGAAATAAGGCAAATAAAATTGCTTTCATGTTGTTTTTGTTTCTGTAAATATAATGAGGTTGTTGATTTTGTATTTAATGACTTTTGTTAGAATTGGCTTGAAACAAAGAATATTTAACATAGATTTTATACTTTTTGAATAGATTTGAGGTTGTTTAGTATAAATAATAATCATACATGAAAAAGTTATTACCTTTTTTTGCTGCTTTTGTAATCTTTTCTTGTCAAGAAGACGAAGTGACAACTCCAGTCAAAGAACAGCCTACGAATCCTCAACCAACGGAAACTGAAATTTTCAAATTCGATAAAAATGTTTCAATTTTAGATAAACATTATTACAAAGGACCAGACGGAAAAGATTATCCAGCTGAATCTGAAACTTTCTTTAAGAAAACGTGGACGCTGTACGAAGATCCTTCTGTCAAATCTATTGAATTGAAAAAAGATTCGATTATAATCAATGAAGAATTGAAAACGTCTAAATATAAATCAACTGTAGAGGAAAATAATCTGTATGTTGCAGATGGTACAAGAAAAGTATTGTTAGGTCGAATTGATAAAACAACAAATTCATTTTATTTGTTCAAACATTTTGAGTCTTATGCTGTTGTAGATACTGAAAATGGAGGTGCTGCTTCTGGTAAAAGTTCTTCTTTTGGAAAAATTACAAAAGACAATATTTTTCCAAGAATTATAGATAAGCCTGAAAGTTTAAAACAAGAAGGAGCTTATGTTTTTTGGAATAATGTTGAATATAAATTCATCAAATAATCAATAAAAAAGCTGAAAATCAATCGTGATTTTCAGCTTCAAAAAATTACTTTTTAGCTTTTTTGGCTGGTTTTTCTTCAACCACATCTTCTTCATAATAATACTTATGTCTCGGACGTTTTACTCCATAAGAGCCATTCACAATTTTTCCTCTTCTCGATTTTTTATCGCCTTTTCCCATTATAAATGTTTTAAAATTAATAAATTCGATTACTTTCTACCCAAGTTAATAATTTCAATTTAGTTGGACAAAAGTTTTACAATTCTTTATCATTTAATCTAACTTTGCGACATCATTTGGCGTGGAGAAAAATTAATTTTAAACCAAATAGAAATGAGTAGAAATACAGACGCAAATAAAAAAGCGCACAAGAAAAAGTTAGATCAAAAGAAGCGTAAAGCGCAAGAAGCTGAAGCTGAACGTAAAGCTCGATTGAAAGTAATTAATCAGCAATTTAACGATAAAAATAAACCAGAAACGGAAGAATAATGATAAAAATTCTACATACAGCCGATTGGCATTTGGGCAAAAAATTAGATAGTTTTTCGAGATTAGAAGAGCAAATTTTAGTGATGAATGAAATTGTCGAAATTGCAGATCAAGAACAAGTCGATTTGGTACTTATTGCGGGCGATTTATTTGATAATTTTAATCCAAGTGTAGAAGCTGTAGAATTATTTTATAAAACATTAAAAAGACTTTCGAATAATGGAAAACGTCCTGTTGTAGCGATTTCTGGGAATCACGATTCTCCAAGTTTGATTGATGCTCCAGATCCTTTGGCGCGCGAATGTGGAATTATTTTGATTGGTTATCCAAATGCAAAAATTCAGGAATTTGAATTAAATGATTTCAAAATTTCGAAATCTGTGGAAGGAATGATTGAATTGAAATTAAATTCTTTCGATTTTCCGATTCGAATTATTCATACACCTTATGCAAACGAAATCCGTTTGAAACAATATTTTGGAGAGAATAAAGAAGAAGCTTTGAATGAAGTTTTAGCGACAAATTGGAAAAATATTGCGAATGAATATTGTGACGAAAATGGAGTTAATTTGTTGATGGCGCATTTGTATATGAACCAAAAAGGTACTGAAATTTTAGAAGAACCAGAAGGAGAAAAACCAATTAAAATTGGAAATGCAGATATGATTTTTTCAGAAGCTATTCCGCCTCAAATTCAATATACAGCTTTGGGACATTTGCATGGTTTTAAGAATATCGGAACGGAAATAAAGCCTGTTGTGTATAGCTCTTCGCCTTTGTGTTATAGCTTTTCCGAAGCTGGTCAAACCAAATATGTTTCGATTATTGAAGCTGAACCAAATCAAGCTATTTCATATCATAAAGTTGAATTAAAGAACGGAAAACCACTTATTCGAAAAACTTTTGATGATATAAATGTAGCTGTAGAATGGTTAAATGAACATCAAAATGCGTTGGTTGAATTGACCTTAGAAAGTGATTCTTTTTTGAAAGTTGATGAACGAAAATTGATTTATCAATCACATGATGGAATTATTCATTTGATTCCGAAAGTGAAAAATCAAGAAGTTGAAACGGTTGAATATAAGTTTGTAGATCAAACAAAAGATATGAAGGAATTGTTTACAGATTATTTCAAATCGAAGAATGGAAATCAAGAACCAAACGATGAAATAAAGAATTTGTTTAACGAAATTTTGAATTCATAATGATTCCAGTAAAATTAACTATAGAAGGACTTTATTCCTACCAAGAGCGCCAAACAATTGACTTTTCTGAATTAACTGAAGCAGGATTATTTGGAATTTTTGGGAATGTAGGTTCTGGAAAATCGTCAATTTTAGAGGCGATTATGTACGTTTTATATGGCGAAACTGAGCGCCTAAATTCCAAAGATAAACGCGCCTATAATATGATGAATTTGAAATCGAATTTGTCATATATCGAGTTTGATTTCTATAATTTTGAACAAAAATTATTCAGAGCAACCCGCGAATTTAAACGAAATTCGAAACGTTTTGAAGATGTAAAATCGCCAACAGTTGTTTTTTATGAGCAAAAAGACAATGAATGGATTCCGCTTAATCATTCGAAAGCAGAAGAAATAATTGGGTTGAGTTACGAAAATTTCAAACGAACAATTATTATTCCGCAAGGACAATTCAAGGAATTTATTGAGTTGGGCGCAAAAGATCGCACACAAATGATGAAGGAAATTTTTGGACTTCATCGTTATGATTTACAAGATAAAGTTGCGGCTTTAAATTCTCAAAACTTAACGAATCTTAATCAACTTGAAGGAAAATTATCTGGTTTTGAAGAAGTTTCGGAAGAAAAAATAAAAGAGCTTGAAGATAATTTGATAGAGCAAACAAAAGTTTCAACTCAAGTTCAAGAAGAATATAATCAAATGAATGAATCATTTCAACGTTTAAAAGCGTTGAAATCAGATTTTGAGACGTTAAAACAAAAGAAAATTGAGTTCGAAAAAGTTTCAATTCAGAATGAGCAAATGGATCAACGAAAAATTAAACTTGAGCACTATGAATTGATTTTTAATGTGTTTTCTCAACTTTTAGAAAATCATAAAAAAGTTTCAAATCAGATTGAAGAAAAGTCAATTTCAGTTGAGAATCAACAAAAACAATTGGCTTTAATCGAAAATCAAATCAAAGAAATTTCGAACCAAATTGAAGCGATTAAAACTGATTATGAAGCTTTACCAATAAAACGAAAAGAAGAAACGGATTTAGAATTAATTGTTCAGATTTTAACTTTTTCAGAGGAAATAGAAAAGTTAAAAGTGAGAACAGCAAAAGGTTTGAGAGAAGTTGAAGAGGTTCAGAAAAATGAACAAAAAATTGAAGCTTCAATCAAATCATCTGAAAAAGAAGTCAAAACTTTAGCTGAGTCAAAAATAGATTCTCAGACTTTGATGGAAGTAGGAAATTGGTTTGTTCAGAATCAAAATTTACAGCAATCTATTCAGAAACAACAATCTAAAATAGAAGAACAAAAGCAACAAATTAATGTTTTTGAAACTCAATTAAAAACAGAAAATATTGAGATTTCAAGTTTTGAAAATTGGTTTAATTCTGAATTTGAAAAGCTTGAATTAGCTAAAAAATCAACTGAAAAACAGAAAAATGAACTAGAAGTTCAGCAAAAGTTGGCACATTTTGCACATAATTTACACGAAGGTGAATCTTGTCCGCTTTGTGGAGCTTTAGAGCATCCGAATATTGTTGAGATTGATGATATTTCAACGAAATTTGAAATTGTAGATAATGAATTAAATCAAATTGATGAAAAGTTAAAATCACTTCAGAAAAAACAAAATGAAGTTCAAAAAAATATTGATCAAAAACAGTTTGTTGAAAAACAAATTGAACAAGAAAATCAAGTTTTGAATGAGTTGAAAATTGAACAAGAAAATCATTTGAATTTGTTTGTTTGGATAGATTTTGATCCAAAAAATGTTGAATTGTTTGAAGAAAAAAAGAAAGCAGTTATTGCTTTGGATAAAACAATTTCGGATAAAAATAAAGAGATTGAAACTTTTCGCGAAACTTTAGAAAAAGAACGTCAATCTGTTGAAAAATATAAAAATGCTTTAGAAAAATTTAGATTAGAAGAAACTGAAAAAGCTTCGCAAATCAAGCAAAATCAAGCAAATTTAAAAGTATTGAATTTTGAAGATTTTCAAAGTAAAACAACAGAAAATGTGCTACAGAATTTGAATGATTTAAAACTTAATAATGCGAAAATTGAACAAAATTATATTCAATTTATAGAAAGTTTAAATCAATTAAATCCAAAATTAGCTTCTCAAAAAACTTCAATCGAATTGATTGAAAAACAAATCATTGAGTTGAAAGAAGAATTGGCTATTAATCAAAATCAATTAGAAAAATCATTAGAAAAAAATCAAATACAAAATATTGAAGAAGTTCAATTGATTTTAAATCAGCAATTTAATGTTTTTCAAATAAGAAAAGAATTAGAAGATTTTAGAATTTTGTTCG
The DNA here is from genome assembly GCF_002453775.1 of Empedobacter sp. UBA6745. Lineage (NCBI taxonomy): Bacteria > Pseudomonadati > Bacteroidota > Flavobacteriia > Flavobacteriales > Weeksellaceae > Empedobacter > Empedobacter sp. UBA6745. The sequence continues at coordinate 24,757 of NZ_DKHL01000001.1, read as the reverse complement.
AAACTTTGAAAAGTTCAATTCATGAATTAGAGCAGAAATTAGCGGATGTTTCTTTTGATGAAATGATTTATAAAACACAAGAAGAAAAATTAATTTTTGTAACAAATCAATTAAAAGAAGCGACCGAAATTGTAACAAAAACAAAAACTGAAATTGAACGATTGAATAAATCTTTTGCTGAAAAGAAAGATTTGTTAATTGAATTGGAAAAATTGCAAAAACGAGCGACGAATTTACAAACGATGCGAAATTTGTTTAATTCAGCAGGATTTGTGCAATATGTTTCGTCAATTTATTTGAAACAATTATGTGATAACGCAAATGTGAGATTTCATCGAATGACAAGAAATCAATTGAGTTTACAAATGAATGACAATAATGATTTTGAGATTATAGATTATTTGAATGAAGGTCGTTCACGTAGTGTGAAAACACTTTCTGGAGGGCAATCTTTCCAAGTTTCTTTGAGTTTGGCTTTGGCTTTGGCAGAAAGTGTGCAAACGAATGCGAAGTCAGAAAAAAACTTCTTTTTTATTGATGAAGGTTTTGGAACGCAAGATGCAGATGCGGTAAATATTGTGTTTGAAACGCTGATGAGTTTGCAAAAAGAGAACCGAATTGTCGGTATTATTTCTCATGTTGATGAGTTAAAAGATCGAATTCCAGTTGCGCTTCAAATTACAAAAGATGAAGAAAAAGGCAGTTTGATAGAAGTTGTTTCGTAAACAAAAAAAATCCGTTCGACTATCGAACGGATTTTTTTATATTTTGATTAGAGACTTTCAATTTTTATAGTTTTTAACAATTCTGGTAAAGCGGTATTCGTAAATTCTTCTTGCGCTTCTATTAACAAAGGTTTATAATCGTGATAACGATTAGAGAAATGACCTAAAATTAATTTTTTTACATTGGCTTGTTTCGCAATCATTCCAGCTTCTTTTGCAGTTGTATGCCCTGTGTAAACCGCTAAATCTTTCAATTCGTGTAAAAATGTTGATTCGTGATACAACAAATCGACACCTTTTATAATTGGAACAATATCTGGTTTATATTTTGTGTCTGAACAAAATGCGTAACTCAAAGATTTTTGAGCATCAAACGTTAAATAATCATTCGGAATTATTTCTCCAGATTCTAACATAAAATCTTTTCCATTTTTCAAATTTTGATAATCGCAGATTTCAATTTCAGGAAATTCTTCAATTGTATCCATGTTCAATTTTCGAGGTTTTGGTTTTTCTCGAAAAAGATAACCATTTGTATAAACTCGGTGATTTAGCGGAATAGAATACACTTCAACTTTATCATCTTCAAAAACTAAAACAGATTCTTTTGTATGTAATTCATTGAAAATAATCTCGAATGAATTATTAGATTCTGTTAAACGTAATTGTGTCGTAATAAATTCCTCAATTCCTTTCGGACCATGGATGTACAAAGGCATATCGCGACCAAGTAATTGAAGTGTAGAAATTAATCCAATCAATCCAAAAACATGATCGCCGTGCAAATGCGATATAAAAATGTGATTTATTCGGTTGAATTTTGCCTTCGCTTTTCGCAATTGTACTTGTGTTCCTTCTCCGCAATCAATCAAAAAATAGCGTTCTGCGATGTTTAATAATTGAGCGGTTGGATGCGTGAAAGCCGTTGGTAATGCCGAATTAAATCCTAATATTGTTAGTTGTAAACTCAATTTACGTTTAGATTAGTTAAAAAATCGTTTAATTTTTCGACAGCTTTTCCTCGGTGGCTAATTGCATTTTTTTCTTCTGGAGACATTTGCGCAAAAGATTTTGAAAAACCATCAGGAATAAAAATTGGATCGTAGCCAAAACCATTGTCACCCATAATTTCAGTTGCAATAGTTCCGTTTACTCGACCTTCGAAAAAATATTCCTTTCCATCCAAAATTAAACAGAAAATAGAAATAAAATACGCTTTCCGATTCGTTTTTCCTTCCAATTCTTTCAACGCTTTTGCAATATTATCTTCGTCTTTTCCTGTACCAGCATATCGAGCAGAATATACACCAGGTGCGCCATCTAACGCTTCTATCACTAATCCAGAATCATCTGCAAAGATATTTTTTCCAGTTTTATCGAAAATAGTTTTCGCTTTCAGTTGTGCATTTTCTTCGAAAGTTGTTCCAGTTTCTTCAATTTCATCAAAGAAATTAATATCAGTCAACGATTTCATCGATAGGTAAGAAGGCAACATTTTTGTAACTTCTTTTACTTTATTGTTGTTATGTGTGGCAAAAATTAATTCCATTTATATTGTTTTTTGTTCTGTTTTTTTGATTAATAAATAGACAGATAAAATTCCGATAAGTGTCATTCCTCCAATTAATAAATAATCTCTTTGCGCAAAAACTTCGCCTTCCATATCGCCCTGCATTAGCATTAAAGAGTAAGAAAGAGTGTTGTTTAAGAAATGTAATAACATGGGCAAAAACAACGATTTTGTACGATAATAAACTATTCCAAAAATGATTCCTAAAAGTCCAGCGCCTATAAATTGCCAAGGATTCATGTGTGCACATCCAAAAATAAATCCATTGATTAATATTGCAGTAGTAGGATTTACATTGAAGTTTAGCATTCCTTTCAAGATTATTCCTCTAAAAATAATTTCTTCGAAAATTGGAGCCAAAATACAAATCATAACAAACCCAGCGATTTTGTAATCTAACATCATTTCAAAAGAAGCTTGAAAAATTTTATAGATTTCTTCTAAAGGTCCAGTTGTCGGAATTAAACTTGTTGCAACTTCGGCTAAAGGCAAAAGAAATAACCAACAAGCTACTGATAATATGAGCTGAATTGGTGTAAAAGAATGTTTGATATCTTTTAAAATTGATGCAAATTTAGTTTGTGTCAACATCAATAAAATAACAATTGCGCAAACCGTTCCTGTTAAAAATCCTAACGGTAAAAGTAAGTGATTAAGCGGTTTGTAAAAAAGTGCTGGAGCAGACACAATTCCGCCAGCAAATTGCATCATAATCACTGCAATCGCGCTATATAAAAGTGCTTTTCCAATGCCAAAACTTAGTTTATTTTCTTGCTTTGGAACAAATTCTTCAAACGGAGAGGTGTTATTCATGATGATAAGGTTTACCCTGCAATATACTAAATCCTCGGTAAATTTGCTCTGTCAAAAATAAGCGAACCATTTGATGCGTAAACGTCATATTGGATAAAGACATTTTTTTATTTCCACGATTATAAACAGATTCGTCAAAACCATAAGGGCCACCAATCACAAAGACAAGATTTTTGACAGATTGATTCATGTAATTCTGAATATCATCTGCAAATTGCTTCGAAGTAGGCTGTTTCCCTTTTTCATCCAAAATGATCACAAAATCTGTATTGACGATTTTACTCAAAATTTGCTCAGCTTCTTTTTGTTTTTGTTGAATTTCGGACAAATTTTTACGATTTTTGATGTCAGGAATTTCAATTCTTTGATAATTAATGTGCGAAGGCAATCGATTTTCATACTTTTGTAATAGCATTTCGATGGCTTTTTCGTCTGTTTTACCGATACAAATGGTCGTAATATTCATTCAAAATTATTTATTGAGACAAAAATATGCGCATTCTACAAGATTTTAAAACATATACAGGAATAAATTATTTTCGAGATTGGTCGAAAACAAAATTGATGAACAAAAATACGGGCATCACGGTATATGATTTCTTGAAAGTTTTTTGGATTCGCGTTATGAAAGGTAATTTTCCGTTGCGTTCGGCAGCAGTTTCTTGGATTTTATTTTTTAGTATGTTTCCATTTTTGCTTTTTTTGTTTAGTATTTTGCCACATTTGGTTTATTATCAAGAAATAAAAAATCTATTATTTACACAACTTCTTCCTCAACTTTTACCTAAACATGTGAGTAACGAAGTGATTTCGTATATTGATAAAACGACGGCTGTACAAGGAAAACGTAAAGTGAATTATTTCTTGATTTTGATTACAATTTTTATGTCATCAAATGGAATACAGGGGATTATTAATGGATTTAATGTCTCGTATCAAGATGTTTATGTGAAACGCAAAAACTCAAAATCGAGAATGATTTCGATAATTTTGACATTATTTTTCACCGCATTTATTGTATTGCAAGTGTTTTTATCGTATTCGACATCAATTATTTGGAAATACTTAACCAACGTTTCATTCCTAAGTAAACTTGGACAGTTTTCGTATTTAATCAACTATTTTTCGGTATTTCTTTTCTACTTTGTTTCGATGTGTATGTTGTATTATTTCGGACCAAATCACAAAAAATCGCGTAGTACAGTTTTACCTGGTGCTATTTTGACTTCAGTTTTGTTCTTGTTAACTGTGATTGGTTTTAATTCGTATTTAAGTTATTTTACAAACATTGATTTGTTGTATGGATCGCTTGGATTAGTGATGATTATGATGATTTTTGTATACATCAATGTGATTTTGATGTTAGTTGGCTATGAATTGAACATGTCAATTAATTACACCAAAAATTACGAATACGTTAATCATATCGACAATAATCGATTTATTAATTTGGATAAATTTTAAGGCTCATTTAAAAGATGACCGCAGGTTTTGCAATAAATAGCACCATCTAGGTGATAGTCATCGCCACAATTGCGGCATCTTTGTGTGTTTGTAGGAATGTCTTCTTTGTGTCTAGCCGCTTTATTCATTTCCATTGTTACAATACTTGTGGGAACAGCAATTACACCATAACCTATAATCATAACAACAGATGCTAAAAATTGTCCCAAACCAGTGACAGGAGAAATATCACCATAACCTACTGTTGTTAAAGTGACAATTGCCCAATAAATACTAATAGGTATACTTGTAAAACCAGATTCGGGATGATCATGTTCCACCATATACATGATCGAGCCAATTACAACAACAATTAATACTACAAATGATAAGAAAACGATGATTTTATCTTTACTTTCTTTCAGCCCTAACACCAACACATTTTTCCCACGTGTAAATCGTGTAAGGTTAAAAATTCTGAAAATACGTAGCAATCTTAAAATACGAATACTTGCTAGGTACTTACTTGTAGGTAAAACTAAACCAAGATAAAATGGTAAAATAGACAATAAATCAATAACTCCATAAAAACTAAAAATATATCGCCAACGATTTTTAACACAGTAGATTCTTAATAAATATTCTATAGTGAACAAAAACGTTAAAATCCATTCTAAAGATACTAAAACTGTATGGTGTCTCGCATTAATTGCTGGAATAGACTCCAACATAACCAAACCTACACTTAATAAAATTAAAAGTAATAACGAGATATCAAAAAGTTTTCCATAAGGTGTATCAGCTTCAAAAACTATATCGAATATTTTTTGTTTTAGCTTCTTTTCTTCATCAGCCCCCATTCTTTTTAGATAAGGAAATCTACCTTTAAACATTGGTTTATATTTTTGGAATGAGCTAAATTAGGAAAAAATTTTAGTATGAATATTCTATTGACTGGTGGAAGTGGATTAATTGGTTCAGAATTAACGAAGATTTTAATTGAAAATGGACATCAAGTTCGCATTTTGACAAGAGAAAAACAGATTGAACATCCTTTTTATCATTGGGATAAAGATACAATTGATGAAAAAGTTTTTGAAAATTTGGATGGAATTATTCATTTGGCTGGAAGCTTAATTGCGAAAAGATGGACAAATTCTTACAAAAAAGAAATTTTTTCGAGTAGAGTTGATACAGCGAATTTACTTTTTGAGTATGTCAAAAAATTGAATATTGATTTGAAATTTTTTATCTCCGCGTCTGGAACAGCTTATTATGGACAAATTACTTCGAACAAGATTTTCAAAGAGTCTGATGAACCGAATATTGATTTTTTAGGTAAAGTTTGTGTCGCATGGGAAAATGCTGCTTATCAGTTCGAAAAAATAGGAGCGAGAGTGGTTTGTCTTAGAACTTCGTTGGTTTTGGCAAAGAATGGCGAAGGTTTCAAATTATTGAAAAAACCTATTCAACTTGGCGTAGGAGCAAATCTTGGTGACGGAAAACAATGGATGCCTTGGATACATATTACGGATTTGTTACAGATTTATGCGCAAGCTGTTGAAGATGAAAAAATGAATGGAAATTATAATGCTTCATCACCAGAAAATATTAATCATTCAGAATTCAATCATATGTTAGCGACAAAAATGAATAAACCGTTTTTTATGCCAAATATTCCTGCTTTTGTAATGAAATTAGTATTAGGACAAATGAGTGATTTAGTTTTGAAAGGTACTCGAATTGATGCAACTAAAATTCAAGAAACAGGTTTCGAATTTCAATATCCTACCTTAGAAAAAGCGTTGGAGGAATTGATAGAAAAGTAACCAAAATTTTATTTAGATTATTCTTTATATCTTGTTGCGTATCGTACTTTTGCAGGAATTACAAATTGAAATGAAATTAAAAATTACTTTACTCTTTTTATTTATTGCATTATATACAAATGCGCAATCGAAAGATTTAAAATTCGGAAAAATTTCGGAGCAAGAAATTAATTTAACTCAAGTTCCTTTCGAGAAAAATGCAGATGCTGTTATTCTTTCAGAAGAAGGAAAAATGGATTTAACTTCGTCTAATTATTATTTGACTGTAAAACGAAGAATCAAAATTCTGACTGATAAAGGACTTGATGAAGCAAATATACAACTGAATTATTACAGCAAGAATAGAAATGAATCTATAAGCGGAATTAAGGGAGGTACAATTAATATTGTAAATGGAGTAGAGCAAATGACTCCGATTGATGAGAAAGAGATTTTTGATGTTTCTCTAAATGAATTGTATGCTGCAAAACGTTTCACTTTTCCAAACGTAAAAGTTGGTTCTATTATCGAGTATACTTATATCAAAAGTAGCGAACATAATTTTTCTATTGATGCGTGGAATTTTCAACACGATATACCAACGCTTTCGAGCAAGTTTCGATTAAATAATCAAGCTTATGGTACCTATTCGATTATTACAATTGGTGATGGTTTGAATACAAAGTATAAAGGTAAATCAAGTTCAACGGAGTGGTTATTACATAATATCCAAAGTTATAATCAATTAAAATACGTTTATAATCCTGAAGATCAAAGTGAACGTATCAAAATACAGGCTGCTACTTATCATACAGATGGTGCAAAAAAAACTACGATGAACGCGTGGAGAGATTTGATTCAAGATATAAATGCACAATATGATTTGTATCGAAATCCTTCTGCAATCAGAGATTTAGCGCAAAATATTCCGAATGGAAAAGATGAGGTAGAAACTTTGAAAAATGTGATTGAATATATTGATTCAAATGTAAAATGGAACAGATTTTATGGAATTATTCCAACGCGTTCAAATAAAACTTTATTGAAAGAAAAGTCTGGTTCTACGGCAGATATGAATCTTTTATTGAATGAAATTTTAACAGCCAAAGGTTTCGAAACTTCGATGGTTATGTTTAGTAGTCGTCATCACGGACAAATTTTGTTTTCTTATCCAATTGTCAATCAATTCAATTCTGTTTTAACAGTTGTGAAATTGAATAATGGCGCTTCAAATATTATTTTAGATGCTTCGAAATTAAATAAAGAGCAAATCGAATTTGGACCTTTAGACGTGTTTAATTATCACGGAATTGTCATCAAAAAAGGTGAAGCTTCTTTTGTAAAGTTGAATCAAAAATTGTCTTATTATGAATCATCATTAAAGTATGATTTTATGAATAATGGAAATTTAGTTCTCTATCGTAAAGACAAATTCAATGGTTATTTTTATGATAATGATGTAGAAGAAAAAAAAGTTTTGAATAGATATTTGACTGAATCTTTAGATGTACGTTTGGACGAAGAGATTAATGATAAAACGATTTTCGAAACCGATTCTTACGTTAAAAACTATAAAGCAAAAACTGTAATTCCGAATGCTCCATTTTATACATTTATTAATCCTTTGCGCGAATTTCTAAAACAATATACTTTTGACGATACCAATCGTCAACGCAAAATAGAATTTAATTATCCTTATTTATTTAATATTCAGGTAAAATCTAAAATTCCAGATGGTTACGAAATGATAATTGATGAAAAATACAAAGCGCATCACAAAACTGAGCTTGGTTTAGAATATTATGAAGAAGCTAAAGTAAAAGATGGACAATTCACGTTAGCAATTCAATTTTTATTGCCAGAAGGTGTTTATGAAGCGGATAAATACAATGAATTGAAACAGTTTTTTGAGAAAATAAAAACAGAATCTCTGAAAGAAGTTTTAATGAAAAAGAAATAAACCAAAATCCCGCACTGAATTTCTCAGTGCGGGATTTGTTTTTTATATTTATACAATAACACTATGTATGAAATTTAATATTTATTTTGTTTTTAGTTTTTTATTGGTTCAATTAAGTTTAGCCCAATCAACTAAATTTGAATTCGGAAATATATCCGAAGAAGAATATAACTACACAAATGTTCCATTTGAGCTAGATGCTTCAGCTGTTATTCTTTCAGAATACGGAGAATTGCAAATGAAAAATTATGGATATGTTATAAAACAATATATTCGCAAAAAGATTTTAAAACAAGATGCAATTGAAGGAAATATTCTAGAATTTACTTATAATCCTAATAATAAATATAATCGTCCAAAGATTAATAAAGTTCAGGTTTATAATAAGATTAATAATGAAATAATTATTTCTAAACTTAATAAGGCTGATATTGTAGAGGAAACAGTAGATGAAAACACTAGGAGAATAGTTTATGCTATTCCAAATATTAAGGTAGGCTCTATAATAGAATATGAAACGGAAGATGTACGTACAGCAGATTTATATGCGACACCGTGGAATTTTCAGAATGATTATCCAACTTTAACATCAAAACTAGATATTAGAATGCATACAGATTTTGATTATCGAATTTACTTGATTGGTCAAAAGCTGAATGAGAAATATGGAAACAGAAAGGCAAACAGATCTTGGGAAATTGAAAATGTTCCAAGTGTAAAGAAATTCAATAAAGTATATAATATTAGAGATTTTAAAGAGTCAATAGGATTTCAATATACAGCGGAGCAAGATTGGCATGGTACTATTTTTTCTTCTCCAACATGGACTTCATTTCGATCTGTTTTTACAAAGAAAATAGAAACTAATTTAAGAGGAGTTAATTTTAATGAGATTGCTTTAAAAATTCAGAATGGATCTTCTCAATTAGAAACATATAAAAATGTGATAGAATATGTGAAAAAAAATTACAAGACAGACAATTCTAATACTATTGATAAAATCTCAAATTTTAATTCTGGAATTTTAAGAACCAAAATAGGTTCTAATTTAGAGCTAGTTATTTTAGTTAATAAACTACTCAAATCAAAAGGAATAGAATCTCATTTAGTCATAAATAGTTATAGAGGTAGAGGAAGATTAATTATGAATTTTCCTATTGTATCAAGAATTTCGAATATTCAAAATATGTCAGTTTTAGATAATCAGATTTATCTTTTTGATGAAAATATTTTAAAAATAGTTGATGATAGTTATAAGGAGAAAATTGTTTTTCCTTATTTAGATTACTATAATCAATTGGTTTTAAAACTTGAATCTAAACAAGATGAGTTCTTTAATATTAATCCTCCCTTATCGGAGAGTTATTTAATTAATGAAATAGAGTTTAAACAAGATGATATTAGAATGAAGTCTTTAAATAAATTCAAAGGTTATTTTAACAAAGACAATCAAAAGAAATATGATTTTCCAATGTTTAATGAATTAATGTATTCGTCAGATGATATAAATAATCAAGGAGAATATTCTTCTATTAATAAGATATTTGCTGTAAAAGAGAAAAAAATAGATTATTTTGGATTTGAATTTCCGTTTAATGAAGATTTAAATTTTTTAGCCATTGATAAGGATAGAAAATATCAAGTTGAATTAGATTTTCCATTTCAAAAAGTGATTCAATTTAAATCTAAAATTCCAAATGATTTTACATTAAAACATGATAGTTTTGATAAAGAAATTAATGCTTTAGGAAATAAATTACAATATAAACAACATCTCGAAATTAAAAATAACGAATTTGTTATTTCCTATATTTTATTGATTAATCAAGCAATTATAACCAATAAAGAACTCAAAGAATATTCAGAATTTTTAAACAAAATAGCAGAAAGAAATAAGGATACAGTCATTTTAATGAAAAAGAAATAAACAAAATCCTGCATTGAATTTCTCAGTGCGGGATTTTATTTATTATTCAATCACCATCAAATTACAACCTCGCACATCCGAATGATCGAAACGTCCTAAGATTTCAAATTGATTGTGAGTTATTTTTTTACCTAAATCATCAGTTGCAATAAAACTAATCGAATTGTAATTTGCCAAATCAATCACATTTACGCCACCTGTTTTTCCCTCTTCAACATATTGGAAAGGATCTTCGGTTTCTCTGATCAAAATTCGCATCCAATTTGGCGATTTAAACGTCAAATCTCCTCGAGAATAACCTTGCGAAAGCAATTCCGTCATTCCATATTCCGAATGAATTTCATTTGTTCCGAAACCATTTTTCAAAATTGAATGCAATTCTTCGCGCGTAATTTCTTTCTTGCGACCTTTCATTCCGCCAGTTTCCATGACAATTGTATGTTGCAAATTCATTTTATAATTTTCGACAAAATCTAACAAAGCAAACGAAACACCAATCAAAATTGCTTTCTTGCCCGTTTTTTCGTGGGCAATAAGATTTTCGTACAATTCATCGTGATTATACAAGTAGAAACCACTTTTATCGCTGCCGGATTTCTCAATCCAATACTCCACCATATCAATTAGAGACGAACCTGTGCGCTCCAAATACGAAGGCAAAAGAGCAAAAATAGTGTAATCGGAAAGTGGACCATAAAATTGTTCGAAACATTTTTCTAAACTGTAATGATACAATGCCAAATCCGTAACCAAATGCTTGCTTGTCGCCATTCCAGTTGTTCCAGAACTTGTGAAAATTTTTTCCACTTCACGATTTCCCGAAATCAATTCAAATTTCTTAAAAAACTGAATCGGTAAAAAAGGAATTTCGTTGGTGTGTTTTACAGTAGAATAATCAACGTTCAAGAAATTTAAGAAGTTTTTGTAGACTTCATTTTCTTGCGCTTGATAACGGAAAACTTCCAATGCAACGTTTTGGAAATCTTCTTCGGATTGAATAGAAAAAATTTGCTTTGAATCAAACATTTTGCAAAATTACAAAATAGAGTAGAAGTGTGCGAATTTAGAAGTTAAAACCATTCAATTAATTTTATAAATCCAAGAATTATCAATAGAACTATAAAAATTAGAAATCCAAAAAATAAATATTTTATAAGTTTATCTTTAAAGGTTTCTTTATAATTATTTTCTTCTTGGTAATTTTTCTTAGGTAGAAAATTGGGAATATTTTTAGTCTTTTCGAAACTATCTTTTTCTAATTCGTTTAAAATTGATTGCAGATGAGGTGATAATTTAGTTTTATCTCCACGAAAAAGAATGTCTTTCAAAATCTGATTTCCAGAATTATTGACAGAGTTTTTGTAAATTTCGATACATCGCTCAATTTCTGAATTTCTTTCTTCTGATAAAATCCAAAATTTACCAGCTTCATCTAAAAAGCCACTTTCATAATAAATTTCAGCCAGTTTATTTCTTAAAGTCAAATCATTTGGAAATTCATTGATAAGATTTCTTAATCGTAAAGTTGCTTTGTGCTTTCGACCTTGTTCCAAATCATAATTTATTTTTTCAGATAAACTTCTTTGCATGCTATTTTTATGAAAATTTATAAATAAAACCGTCAATTCGAGTGAAATTCGTTTAGAATTTTGTATCGAGAATAAGGTTTTAGTATTTAAAATTCATCTTAATTCTCGATACAATTTTTAGAAATATATTTCTAAAAATCACTCGAATTGATGAATTTTAATTCAAGATAAGCTATTATTTAAAATATTCATCAAAATGATGTTTGAATAAAGTTGACATCGTTTCTGAAATTACACCACCAAATTGAATTTCAAAATAGATTTTATTATCTAAAAATTCAGAACCAGTAATTGCAGCTCCCCAGCCTTTTAATTCTTCTTTAAAATCATTATAATAAATTCTAAGATTTGGAATAACAACAGTATCTATCATTCTAGAATCTTCAAAATCATCATTGATTTGGATGTTATTTTCTAAACAATAATTTTTGAATAATAAATAAGGAGATTCAATATCTATAAAATTTATTTTGCCATAAACAACTCCCATCGGAACATCTGCAAATTCAAATTCTGTAGTTCCAATAATTTGCTCTTCAAGCTTTATTGTAAATGTAGTAGCCATGCAATATAATTTCTTTAAACTTACAAAAATCTACTGATTTTTTAGCTTAACAATTGTTGCATTAGCTTTGTATAGATGATCACCAAGAATTTCGTAATTCTGAATTAAATCTTTGTAGAAAAGCGCACTTGTAGTCAAAAGCTTCTCTTTTTCGATTGTCTTCATCAAATTGGCTTCGGCATCTTTGTAAATTGTATTAATCGTTTTTTCGATAAACTCCGCTTGTTTAATAGAAACTTCTTCTTGTGTTTCGTTCAAATTTTGATTTAAAATTCGCGTTGTTTGATCTAAATTGTTTTGAAATTCGACCAAATAGGTTCTCATTTTTGGTGTAAAATAACTATTTGTCATTCTACGACGACGATGAATAGACGAAATCTTAATCGCAATATCACCCACACTTTCCAAATGATGACAAAGCGTAATTAGTTGATGAATCGCAATTTTATTTTCGTTTGGTAAATCTAAATCAGCAATTTCATTCAAAAATTCATTGACTTCTCGCTCCAATTGATCACCTTCTTTTTCGAGTTCCAAAATTCGTTCACGAAAAACCAAAATTTTCTCTTCATCACTTTCAGTAATCATTCGACCAAGCGTATAAATCGTTTGTTTTGTTGTAGAAGCAAGTTTCAGAAGTTTTTTGTTGGCTTCATTTTTATATAGGTCAGAATTTGTTCCAAATGGAATCGCATAAAACTCTAACTTATTATCTGTAGATTTTACCGAGAAATACTTTTTCTGACAGTAGAAAGCCAATTTATTGATAAAAGGAGCAAATAAAATTACACCAACCAAATTACTAATGGTATCAAAAGCAATAAGCTGTATAGCAATATTCGATGAAATTGCTGAATCAATAAATTTTAAAACAATATTAGCAATCAACATAAAAATAAACGCAATTACAACATTGAAAAATGTATGAAATGCTGCGACTACTTTTGTGTATTTATCTCCAATTGCTGCAACTAAATGCGCTGTAAAAGTTGTTCCAATATTAGCTCCTAAAACAATCATTGCGGCTAATTCGATAGGTAAACCTTTGCTTGCTAATAAAATTGCAATGGTAATTGATGCTGACGAAAAGTGGACTAAAACTGTTAATAATATTCCAAATAGAATAAATAATAAATTAGTCAAAAAACCATAATGCGATAAATGTTGAAAGAATTCTTGTAACTTTTGATGACTTTCTATAGAAGGTAAAAAAGTTTTCAAGAAATATAGCGAAAGAAAAAGTAATGAAAGTGAAAATAAAATTCCACCTACTTTTCTTTGATTACGTTTTTTTGATAAATAAAATGGAAAAGCCACTAATATAAGAGGCAATGCAATTTGTATCAAATCGAATTTCATTCCGAAATAGACCAACCATAATGTAAGCGTAGTTCCGATATTTGCACCTAATATCAAACCAAATGCTTTTCGCAAATTAATCAATCCAGCATTTACAAATCCTAATATAAATACACTTGCAGCCGAGGAAGATTGTATGGCTGTTGTAAAAAAAGTACCTGTAACAATTGTCGATAAATTGTTTTTGGTTAATTTGTTTAAAGTGCGTTTAAAATTCGATCCAGATAACGCTTGTAAATTTTCGCTTAATAGTTTTATCGCAAAAATGAACAGAGCAATTGCTCCGAAAAGTTGCAAAATTTGTATGATAAGATGCATTAATGATTAATTGACCACAAAAATAGGGACTCTAATGTAAATAGAATATTATCTTTTTTACTTTTATTGAAAAAAAGTTTGATTTTTTTTTGAATTCTAAAATTCTGATTTTCAAAATTGAAGTGGTTTTTTCGAAAAAACTTCTACTTTTTTTTGAAAAAACATTTGCGAGATTCGAAAAACTGCCCTAATATTGCACCACGAAAAAGGAACAACACTTCTTTCGAGAAATGAATCTCCTGTTTTCAATTTGAAATATTCAAATAATAATATTTTTGCCGATGTAGCTCAGCTGGCTAGAGCAGCTGATTTGTAATCAGCAGGTCGTGGGTTCGAGTCCCTCTATCGGCTCAGCAAAAATATAGGTCGGGGAGATACTCAAGCGGCCAACGAGGACGGACTGTAAATCCGTTGGGTAACCTTCGCAGGTTCGAATCCTGCTCTCCCCACTAAAAAGCCGATGTAGCTCAGCTGGCTAGAGCAGCTGATTTGTAATCAGCAGGTCGTGGGTTCGAGTCCCTCTATCGGCTCCAAAAAAGTTTATATTTTACTTTTAAAACAAAAATAAAAAATCGCCGATGTAGCTCAGCTGGCTAGAGCAGCTGATTTGTAATCAGCAGGTCGTGGGTTCGAGTCCCTCTATCGGCTCTTCTTTTTTGAAGAATACTTTATTATTAGGCGGGGAGATACTCAAGCGGCCAACGAGGACGGACTGTAAATCCGTTGGGTAACCTTCGCAGGTTCGAATCCTGCTCTCCCCACAATCCATTTTAAATATTTGGAAAGCAAATCATCAAATCTTTTGATGATTTTTTTTATTAATGTGTGCATCATAAAAAAAGCCCTTTTTAAAGGACTTTTTACTTGATGATGTTCTTAATAATCTCTATTGAATATACATTCGAAATTTTTTCTATAAAACTATTAAAATCTAATGTAGAATGATCGTCGGCATCGTCTGATATTGTTCTGATGATGATAAAAGGAATATCAAATTCGTAGCAAACTTGTGCTACTGCAGCGCCTTCCATTTCGACACAAAGTATTTCGGGTAAGTTTTGTTGTAATTTTTCTTTCTGAGAATTTGTCGAGAAAAATAAATCTCCAGAACCAATTAAACCGACATGTAGTTGAGGTTGATGAATATTAAATTTATCCAAATCTTTTTCAGAAATCACATTATGCAAATGTTGCTCTTCTAAAATTTCTAAAATAGCTGTTGTCGCAACTTCTAATTGAGAAGAATCAGCCTCAAAATAAGCTTTTCCTAACATAGGGATTTCATAAGCAGGAAAAAGAGGTTGTGCATTCATATCATGTTGAATCAAACTTTGTCCTAACACAATATCTCCAATTTTTACATCAGCATGAATTCCGCCTGCAACACCTGTAAAAATCAATTCAGAAACTTTAAATTCAAGGATTAAAGTTGTAACCGTAGCAGAAGCAGCAACTTTACCAACACGAGAATAAACGACCACAACTTTTTGATTGTTTAATTCTCCAGTAAAATAACTTCTTCGACCAATTTTATGTTCTTGCTTGTTTGTTAATAAGTTGACTACACCGTTTATTTCTTGCGGTATAGCACCCATTATTCCTATTATTCTTTCGCTCATCTTTTCAATTTGAAAGCGAAGTTACCAATTTATTTTCTGTATTTGTAAACCGAACAATAAATCTCATAAATTAAGATAAATGGCAAACAAATGATAATCAAACACGTATTTAGAAGATTTTTTATCATGTTACAAAAGTAGACTTTTTTCAGAATATGTTAAAAATCAATTGTGAATTAGTCTTGGCTTGTTGTACTTTTGTAACATAAAAGTTTGAAATGAAAAAATTATCTATAGCGATTATATGCTGTGCATCAGTAATGTTGATGAATTGTACGAATAAAACAGAAGAAAAACCAGTAGAACAACCTGCTAAAACTGCTGTTACAGTGGAAGAACCAACTGAAATTGTAGAAGGTGTGATTAGAAAATCTGGAGTTGAGTGGACGGCTTATAAAACGACAGAAAAAGTAGCTGTTTCAGGACGTTTTGATGTTGTTTTGGTGAAAGATGCAAAAGAAGATGGAAAAACGCCTCAAGAAGTTTTAGAAGGTGCAAATATTATTGCAACAGTTGCTACATTAAATTCTGATCAAATTGATCGTGATCAAAAATTGAAAGATATTTTGTTCGGAAACATGATCAATACAAGCGAAATCAAAGGTCAATTACATTTCAGAGATGGTAAAACTTTCTTGAATTTAACGTTGAATAATGCTTCTAAAGAATACGAAGTAAAATCGACGTTTGAGAACAATGTTTTTTCAATTGAAACAGATGTTGATTTGATGGATTTTAACGCAGGAAAAGCGATGGAAGCTCTTAATCAGGCTTGTTTCGAATTACACAAAGGTGCGGATGGCGTTTCTAAAACATGGAGCGAAGTACACATCAAAGGTCAAGTAGAATTTAGCGATAGTTTCGGTAAATAATTCAAAAAATAAATAATTAATTTTAAGGCTACATTTTTGTAGTCTTAATTTTTATAAATAAATCAGTAAAAAATGAATTGGATAATTTTACTAATCGCAGGTTTGTGTGAAGTCGGTTTCGCATCATGTCTTGGAAAAGCAAAAGAAGCAACCGGAAATGACACCTATTTATGGTATGGCGGCTTCTTATTTTTCTTAACGGTGAGCATGGTTTTGTTGGTAAAAGCAACGCAAACATTACCAATCGGAACGGCTTATGCAGTTTGGACGGGAATTGGAGCGGTCGGAACAGTTTTGGTCGGAATTTTTATTTTTAAAGAACCGGCAAGTTTTTGGCGCGTTTTTTTCTTAACGACTTTAATCTGCTCAATTATTGGATTAAAATTTGTGTCAAATTAACTAAAACTATTGTGTTGATTTATGGAGAATTTTAATGTTTTTGATCAAGAGGAATTTATTCAGCAAACTGTCGAGAATAAACGTTTGAAAAAAGATTTGATTCAAACGATTTTTATTCAGCATGGTTATTTAATTATTTCTCAAAATGACCAAGAAATTAAACTTAAACAACACGATGTTTTCTTCCCAGAACCTAATAAATCTTATCAAATAATTTCAAAATCATCTGATTTAGAATTATTGAGTTTAGTCTTAACCAAAAAGATTTTAGATACGTCGATTATCGATTTGAGTGGTTATGAATACAACCAATTTTTTGGCGAAAGCAGAGTTAATAATTATCATTTCAATGAAATAGAATTTTCTGCTTTAATAGAGCTTTTATTGCAGTTAAAGTTGCGTTTGCAAGAGAAATCGACCAAATTCGTGCGTTATTTACAATTCAATTTATTTTATGCGATTGTTTACACAACGTTTAGCGAACTTTCGAAACAACAAACAATTATTGTAAGAAAAGGAACGCGAAAAGATGATATTGTAAAACGTTTTTTGAATGACTTAAATAAGGGTTATACAGAAAATAGAGATGCAAAATATTATGCAGATAAACTGAATATTACAGTTAGATATTTAACTGAATGTTGTAAATCAATAACGGGTAGAACGACAAAAGAATTAATCAGTTCTGTTGTGATTCGCGAATCGAAAGTATTGTTGAGTGAAACAACTAAAACAATCTCTGAAATTTCGAATGAGTTAAACTTTTCTGACCAATATTCATTCGGAAATTTTTTTAAAAAACATCTAAAAATTAGTCCAACTCAATTTAGAAAAAGTTTACAATAACTTCCGTTTTGGACATCTTTAGGCTACTTTTCAAACTTTTTTTAATCTCGATTTTTATCATCTTTGTTACTATCAAAAGGGTCACTATAATTTTATAGTAAAAACAGAGGTGTTTTTTTGATGGCGAAAGCTAACAAAAGTGAGTAGAGTATTACTAAAAGTTTATATCACCTCTGTTTTTTCTAAAATAATGTTTTTAAAATTAATAGTTCCGAAAAAGTTTAAAATAGTTCTAAGTTTACTGATATTTGAAAAGAAGTAATCCAAAAACCCAAAATGATTATTTTGACCATTTGACAAAAAATAAAAAGAGAACCTAAAAAATTAAGTTCTCTTTTTCTATATTTTATAGATATTTAAGTGGAAATCACCTTTTTTTGAAAGGTGATTTTTTTATGCTTTAAATAATTCATTCAAGTTTACTCCACCGAAGTTTCCTGAACTCATCATCAAAAATACTTTATCTTTTTTATCTAAACTTTCGATATAATCTTGCAATTGTTCACCATTCGTAAACACCAAAATCGAATCGTCTCCAAACGCTTTTTTGATATCTTCTGGAGAAATCATTTCCATACGTTTTATTTCTAACGCTTCTGGGCTATACATTACAATTTTGATATCAGCTTTATCTAAAGCGCTTTTGTATTGAACCAAAAACTCAGGATTCAAAGACGAATAGGTATGGATTTCTAAACATCCCACAACTGTTTTATCTGTATATTGTTCTTTTACAGCATTGGTTACCGAAGTTACTTTACTTGGCGCATGAGCAAAATCTTTATACGCAACAAAATCAGAAGTACGATTAATTAATTCCAAACGTTTAGATGCTCCCTTAAATGATTGAATTGCTTCGTTGAAGTCATCATCCATTACACCTAATTGTTTACAAATTGCACGAGCGCCTTCTAAATTCATCAAATTATGATTACCAAAGACTTCTAATGGAATTGGACCATCTTCTGTTTCGATAAAAGTGATTCCATTTTCGATAAAATGTTCTGGTAAATGATAAGGAAATTTCTTGATTGCTTTCTCAGTTTCTTCTACAACTTTTACAACTTCTTCATCTGTTTCATTGTAAATTAAAGCACCTCCATTCACGATAGATTCTACGAATTTTGAGAATTGAGAAGTATAATCTGCAAACGTTGGAAAAACATTGATATGATCCCAAGCAATACCAGAAATCAACGCAATATTTGGTTGATACAACAAGAATTTTGAACGACGATCTAAGGCAGAAGATAAATATTCATCTCCTTCCATAATCATAAATTCGTTGTCTTCTGTCAATTTTACCATCACATCAAAACCATCTAATTGCGCACCAACCATATAATCTACATCGATATTATGATAATGCAAAACGTGAAGAATCATTGATGTAATCGTCGTTTTTCCATGTGAACCACCAATCACAACACGCGTTTTATCTTTCGATTGTTCGTACAAATATTCTGGATATGAATAGATTTTTAAACCTAATTCTTGCGCACGTAACATTTCAGGATTATCAGCGTGAGCGTGCATACCTAAAATCACAGCATCTAAATCTGTTGTAATTTTTTCTGGAAACCAACCCATTTCTTCTGGTAAAATACCACGTTGATCCAAACGTGTTTTCGAAGGTTCGAAAATTGCGTCATCAGACCCCGTTACTTGATAACCTTTTTCGTGCAAAGCAATCGCCAAATTGTGCATTGCACTTCCACCAATTGCAATAAAATGAACTTTTTTCATTTTGTATGTTGTATTCTTTTAGTCTTTTTTATTTTCTTCGTCGTAGCCCATTTCTTCGAAATCATCAAACTCTTCGTCATCTTCGTTCAAATAATCATCCAATGATTTTTCACTATTTTCAGCAAGAATTTCGTCCATTGGTCGAACCTTATTAAACTCTGGCGCTTGCTCAATTGCATTCATAATTTTTTTCATGATTGCATCGCTCGAATCATTTTCATAATCGATTTCCAAAGGCTCTTTGAATGTCATTGTCGCATTAATTCCACGTTTTTTGATGCGCAAACCTTTTTTATCAAAAGCTCTACGAAAACCATCAATCACAACTGGAATTACAATTGGTTTATTCTTCTTGATTAAATGCGCAGTTCCACGACGACCAGGCGCAAATGCAGTTGTGGTCCCTTGCGGAAACGTTACGACCCAACCACTTTGCAACGCAATATCGATATTGTTAATTTCGCTTAAATCTACTTTTCTATTTACATTTTCTCCTTTTGCACGCCACGTTCTTTTTACGGTTACCGCTCCTGTGTAGGCAAATAATTTCGTCAAAAGATTATCTTTCATCGTTTCCTCTGCGGCAACGTAATAAAAATCAATCTTAGGATTAAGTAAATAAATTGGATTTTTAATAGTATCAATAAAACCATTTTTTACACTACAAAATACATGATACATCGCAAAAACATCAGCAAAATAAGTTTGATGATTCGAAACGAATAATACATTTTGAGCTGGCAAATGAACCAAGTTTTTTGTACCACTAACTTTTAGTTTATTAAAACCATTATAACGGTTATAGGTAAATGATCCTAATAAGAAAATTAACGTCCTTTTTAGGAAATATAGATGTCCAAATGAATCGCGAAATGCGTTCTTTTTCTTTGCTTTTTGAGACACGAGTTCTTAATTGTTTAAGTTACAAATTTAATACGATTTTTAGATAATCTTTAAATTCTTCTAAAATCATTGCCGTTGCGCCCCAAAGAAATTCATCGTCACCAATGTTATAACCAGGAATTTCGACAACTTGACCAGAAAATTCTCTCTCAAAAACTTCGTAATCAGCATTCAAAAAAGCTTCCAAATTTAATGGAACAACATATTGTACTTCACGCTCATCTGGATTGAAATGTGGCTCTCCATGATAAATTCCGATATAAGGATAAACCAAGAAATTGCTTGGCGGAATATACATTTCGCTCAATTGTCTTACAATCTCAATGTTTTCGTAATCTACACCAAGTTCTTCCACTGTTTCACGAATAGCAGTTTCATCAAAACTAATATCTTGTTCTTCAAATTGTCCACCTGGTAAAGAAAACTGATGCGAATGCGCTCCTTCGTACGAAACACGCATGGTTACTGGAAATTCAATTTCGCCATCTTCGTTTTGATACAATAAAATCATGACAGACGCACTTCTTGGATTGGTACGTTTTACATATTCTAAATCAAATTTTTGACGATATGGAGGTGAAAGCTTTTGGTGTGATTCCCAACTAGGCAATTCTTCAACACTTTCGGCTAATAAATATTTTAATTCTTCTAAATCTAAATACAAAATGGATTGATTTTTAGGGTAATAAAAAAGAGTGAAATTTTTCCTCACTCTTTTTCAAAGATAATTATTTTCGTCGAAGAAAATTCAATCTTTTCGGTAAGGTTTATTAATTATTTAACTTTTAAGATTTAGCTTAAATATTTTCCATCGTTTGAATGAAAAACAGAATGTTTTTGAAATTTCACATTATAAGTTTAACTTCGTTAGGTCTAAAAATAATAAAAATGTTTAATAAAAAACTTTTTTACGGAATGATGGTAGGATCGTCAATCCTAGCCACTTCTTGTAGCGAAAAGTCAACAAATAGTATGTGGAACGATAAAAATCCTTTTTTTGAAGTGAGCACTTTGCCTTACCAAACTGCTGATTTTTCGAAAATTAAAAACGAAGATTTCAAACCTGCTTTGGTGCAAGGAATGGCTGAACAATTAGTCGAAATCAATAAAATTGCTAATAATTCTGAAGCACCAACTTTTGAAAATACATTAGTTGAGATGGAAAAATCTGGTCAATTATTAACACGAGTTAATCATGTTTTTGGATTATTGACAGGTGCAAATACAAACGAAACATTGCAAGCAGTAGAGGAGGAGATGTCTCCTAAATTTGCCGCTCATAGCGATGCAATTTATTTGAATGATAAATTATTTCAACGTGTAAAAACTTTACATGACAATAAAAAATCATTGAATTTAGATAAAGAATCATCTCGTTTGTTAGATGTGTATTATCAACGATTTGAATTGGCTGGAGCAAATTTATCTGCTGCACAAAAAGATGAATTGAAAAAATTGAATGGAGAAATTGCTTCTTTAGAAACTAAATTCTCAAATCAATTATTAAAAGGAACAAAATCTGGTGGCGTTACTTTTTCGAAAGAAGAATTAGCTGGTTTGAGTGATGCTGATTTAGAAGCTTTCAAACAAGCTGATGGAACATATTTAATCAGTTTATTGAATACAACGCAACAACCTGAATTGCAAAATATGATTAATGCAGCTTCAAGAAAAAAATTATTTGATGCAGCTTGGATTAGAACAGAGAAAAAAGACGAAAACGATACACGTGCTACAATTTTAACTTTGGTTAAAAAACGTGCGGAGAAAGCTAAATTATTAGGTTTTTCGAATTATGCAGAATGGAATTTGCAAGATCAAATGGCGCAAAATCCTACAGCAGCAAAAGGAATTTTGAATCAAATGATTCCAGCGGCAACTGCAATGGCACAAAAAGATGCAAAAGAATTTGAAGCGTTAGCGAAGAAAGAAAATCCTGCAAATACATTAACAGCTGCGGATTGGAATTATTATGCGGAGAAAGTACGTAAAGAGAAATATGATATTGACGAAAATGAAATGAAACCTTATTTCGTTTTGGATTCAGTTGTAGAGAATGGAATTTTCTTTATGGCGAAAGAATTGTACGGAATTTCATTCAAAAAGCGCACAGATATTCCTACTTGGCACGAAGATGTAAAAGTGTACGAATTGTTTAATGAAGATGGTTCTCAATTGGGATTATTTTATACCGATTATTTCAAAAGAGATTCTAAACAAGGAGGTGCTTGGATGAGTAATCTTGTAGAGCAATCGCACTTATTTGGAACAAAACCTGTTATTTATAATGTCGGAAACTACACAAAACCTGCAAATGGTCAACCTGCGTTGATTTCGTATGATGATGTAGTGACGACTTTCCATGAATTTGGACATGCGTTGCACGGTTTCTTTGCAAATCAAAAATATCCAACTTTATCTGGAACAAATGTTTCGAGAGATTTTGTTGAGTTTCCATCGCAATTTCACGAGCATTATGTAACGGAACCATCTATCCTAAAAAATTATGCGAAGCATTACCAAACAGGAGCTGCTATTCCTGATGCGTTGGTAGAAAAAATGAAAAAAGCATCTAATTTTAATAAAGGTTATACGTTAACAGAATTACTTTCTGCTGCGGCTTTAGATTTGTCTTGGCACACTGTTTCTGTCGATAAAACAATAACAAGTGTAGATGATTTTGAGAAACAAGCCTTAATTGATAATAAAACAAATTTACCACAAGTTCCGCCTCGTTACCGTTCTTCTTACTTTAGCCATATTTTTGGCGGAGGATATGCAGCTGGATATTTTGCGTATATCTGGGCAGAAATGTTAGATCATGATGCATACCAATGGACAATAGAAAATGGAGGAATGTCACGTAAAAATGGTCAAATTTTGAGAGATAAAGTATTTTCTCAAGGAAATTCGGACGATTTGAATGTGATTTACAAAAATTTTAGAGGTAAAAACCCTTCAATTGAGCCTATGTTAAAATATCACGGATTGAAATAATCATTCTAAAATATTAACATCTTAAAAATCCAAGACATAGTTCTTGGATTTTTTTCGTTTTATGAATAAATTTGCAGCTATAAAAACAAGTATAAATGGGAAGAGCATTTGAATTTAGAAAAGGACGTAAATTAAAACGTTGGGCGGCAATGTCTAAAGCGTTTACTAAAATTGGGAAGGATATCGTAATGGCAGTAAAAGCAGGAGGACCTGATCCGCATTCAAATTCTCATCTTCGTGCGGTGATTCAGAATGCGAAGGCTGTTAACATGCCAAAAGATAACATCGAACGCGCAATCAAAAAAGCATCTGATAAAAATACAGAAAACTATAAGGAAGTTATTTTCGAAGGTTATGGACCTCACGGAATTGCTATTTTAGTTGAAACTTCTACAAATAACAACAATCGTACAGTAGCTAACGTTCGTTCTTATTTCAGTAAATGTAATGGACAATTAGGAACGCAAGGTTCTGTTGAATTTATGTTTGATCATATCTGTAATTTCAAAATTCAAAAACCTGAAAATTTAGATTTAGAGGAATTAGAATTTGAAATGATTGACTTTGGAGTAGAGGAGATTTTTGAGGATGAAGATGGAATTGTATTAATTGCACCTTTCGAGAATTACGGAACAATCTTCAAATCTTTGGAAGAAGGTGGATATGAAATTATTTCATCAGAATTTGAAAGAATTCCACAAACAACAAAAGAATTAACAGAAGAACAAAAAGCTGACATCGAGAAATTGTTGGAGAAATTTGACGAAGATGAGGACGTCAATAACGTTTATCATACGATGAAAGAAGACGAAGAAGAGGAAGAATAATCTTTTTTGAAAAGAATAATATGAAAACCGTTTAATTTATTTTAAACGGTTTTTTTTATCTTTAACTATAATTGAATTTTTGAGAATGATAAAAATTTTTACTTTACTTGGTTTGATTTTACAATTTGTTGCTTTTTGGATGGCTGCGCCAGAAATTCTTGGAGCTGATTGGTTAAAAAAGACTGAAGAAATGATTCGAAAAGCAATTAATCAATTACCACAATTGATACTAGCTGTATTAGGAATGGCGATGGGAATGATGTTTTATCATTCGATGAGTTCTATTTTGATATTTACAGTTGTTATGGTGATTATAATTTTATTATTGATTTTCTATAAAAAAGTAGAAAAGCTTTTGGACGAAAAAATCTCGAAACCATTGGTCAATAAATTAATCATAAACGAAACATTTCGCTTTACTTTATTGAAGTTTGCAGCCTTGTTTTTCACGCTTGGTTTCCTTATTCAGAT
>NZ_DKHL01000021.1:4873-5988 GCF_002453775.1 Empedobacter sp. UBA6745 | reverse complement strand
ATCGGATGTATTAAGCCTATCCTAGCCCGATAATAGCATTATGGGAAACCTTAGTCTATATTAAGATTGGAATTGACGTAAGCCGTCGCTACGCGGACAGCTTACCATAAGCGACTTGGTTAAACAGCTCCCNNATCGCCGCTCTACATATACAATGCTAAAAACTACCGTACATACATTCAACGACCTTGACAAATGGTTGTCCGACAACTTCTATTTTGAAGACGGACACGTTTTGGCAATAAAAGAAAATCCGCTTGAAATTATTGTTGGTTATAATGTGAAAGCAAATTATAAGGCAAATTCAGAAAGACACATCTTGCCTTTCAAAATTATTCCATCAAAAATTTATGAATGGACTTTTGACATAGATGTAACAAATGTTGGTGACGACAATTACATTGAATATATTGAAGCATGGGAAGTTGAAAATGGAATTTGCTTAGAGTTCGCTACACCTGCGATTTTTCGACTTGTTACAAACAGCCTTGAAATTGAAGAACAAGAACTAATAAAAACAACATTTAAGCCTTGGACAAGTGAGAAGGAAATATATTTGACCGCTGACCTTTCTGAAGTTCCGAGACCTTTATTTTGGAAAGAAAAATTAAGCAAATACGGACACGACATTCTGTTTCGTTATTATTCAGGTGAAGAAAGACAACCAGAGCAAGTTCCTTATCCAGACTATCAAGGTTACTATATACAACTTGCGGACAGAATTAGCTCGACACAAGAAGGTATTTTTCTCAAGCATATTAAAGTAGAAAACGGAAAATTTAGTTTGAATTTTGAAAACAAGGACGATAAATTGAAAAATGTTTGGAACGACTTAACAGCAATTCTTGCAGAATTTCCTAATGCTCAAATCAAAAGCGGAAATTGCGAGTTTACCGGGACAAAATGGAAACAATATTTAGCGGACAAACTATTACCGACAACAGAATAACAGGAAGCACAGCATATAACGGGAGACTGTAACATAAACTGTGTCAACCAATTTAATCGGCTCGTGCCATTCATCTATTGGTGGAGCAGTCATCCAAAATAAAGAAACTTAGAGTTTTTCGACCTCTTCGACAGAAAGCCCTGTGCCCTTAGCAATATCAGCTATA
>NZ_DKHL01000021.1:0-4646 GCF_002453775.1 Empedobacter sp. UBA6745 | reverse complement strand
AGCGAAATCATTTTATATCCCAATTTATCATAGAATATTTCTTTGGTCAATTTGTCACACAGCGCAACATCATAGAAATAAGGCCGCTCTGTGACACGAGATATACCGGTACTACCATTTCTATCCATGTGAAACTCCAAAATACCAATAAAGTAAACCTCCGGTAGGTAATAATCACTACCCTTCTTACCTCGCGCTAATTGTTTATTGATGAGACGTGAGGTATAGTACACTGCACGGTCCTTAAAAAATTCTTGAAAGAGCTGCTGCATCTCAATGATGAAAACCTCACCATCGCTGCCGATACAATGTAAATCAAATACAACACGACGCATTCCCTCATAATCACCATCATGTTCTACAGGCTTATATCTTAGATCCGAAATTATCTTCTCTCCCTGAAACAGACTATTGAGAAACTCAATCAGTAAGATTTTGTTGTCCTCCCTACCAAAGTAAAATTTCCAACCGAAATCGGTACGTGGATCTACATACCTACCCAAATGTTTTTTTGATCTAGCCATAATATTTATTAATTGATTATCAGACAAATATATAACAATAAATTGATTATTGCTAACATATTTAGTAAAAAAACAAGTAAATTATATGGATAGTCAATCACATGAGCTGAAAAATTACAGACAGACTATTCTTTATCAAATTTTATGAGTTATTTAGTATGTAATAAATTAGCACAATAACCTAGTAAATAATATCGATTATGTATAAATTACTTTTAATCACTTTTCTTAGCGTTTGATAGTGAATTATATTAGACTAAAGTAGCCCTTTGCTAAGCGCTAATCTCCAGCAAAGCTGTTTAGGTTTTTTTCCAATCTCCATTATTATTTAGACGATCAGATATATGTTGATTTAGCATTAACTTTTTTTCTTATTTTTGAAATTATTGCAGATTTGCGAGGTGGAAAGTTAAAAATGAAGGAATTATTTCAAACGTTCAAACCAAAAAATCCTATAGTCAAAAAGTATGTTGATTATTACTATTTGGACATTAAACCAAATAATGTGATCAATAAATTCCTATGTTTCCCCCATTTTAATAATACAATTTCAATTTATAGATATCATGTGAGATTGGAAAATGGAGAAATAAAATTTGATGATAACGCAAACCCATTTCAGATTTTCACCCCTATTCGGCAAAAAGTACTTAATGTAAAACAATCTGGAACAGTTTACAGAATCGTCATTGTATTTCATCCTTTAGGTATCCAGCAATTTTACGAAAATTTAAATTTTGCAGATTATATAACAGATTACGAGTTTTTCAGTCCAGAAGAACTAAAAGAAATCTTTTCTACAACTCAAACAAAACATATT
Organism: Empedobacter sp. UBA6745; assembly: GCF_002453775.1. Taxonomy (NCBI): domain Bacteria; kingdom Pseudomonadati; phylum Bacteroidota; class Flavobacteriia; order Flavobacteriales; family Weeksellaceae; genus Empedobacter; species Empedobacter sp. UBA6745. The sequence goes on along the minus strand of NZ_DKHL01000021.1, from coordinate 3,302 downwards.
TNNCTTTAGAACAAGCAATTCAATATATTTTCAGTAATGACGAGAAAATATCTGTCACAGAACTTTCAACTTACATTGGAATCAGCAGACAACATTTAAACAGATTATTTCAATTTCATTTGGGAGTTTCCATAAAAAAATTTTACGAAATAGTTCTTTTTAGGCAGTCCGTCAACAAGAAACTTTTTGAGAACCCTGAAAGTAGCTTCACTGAAATTGCTTATGAGTTTAATTTCAGCGACCAATCTCATCTTAATAAAATCTATAAAAATCTGGTTGATAATTCACCTAGAAACTTTTTTAGCAAAGGAACTATTTTAGGAAAAGAAGATACTTTTTGGCATCTGGATCCTTAACGAGTAAAGTTCCATTTTTACAAGTTTCCGAAATAGTTTGTCTGTAGATTTGCCTGATTAAATTTTGATTTATGAGATATTGTATTGTTTTATTTTTAGTTCTGTTAAGTTTATTTGCCCAAGCACAGGAAAATTATTCAACTTTGATTCGAAAAGCGGTCGAAAACAAAAAAAAAGCAAAAGATTCAATTGCGTATCTGCATGCATTAGGATTATACGAGGATGCATTTGCGCGCTTTCCGGATAGTATAGATCAATTTAGCCGCTATAACGCTTCAATCTTAGCCTATAAATTGAATAATAAAGATAAAGCATTTACCTATTTATCTGCGCTGGCAAAGAAGGAAACCGACTGGAAAACTTATCCCGCTTGGAATTATATCATTAGAGATTATGCTTCGGAAGAATATAAAGATCTAATAGGTGACCCAAGATGGCAAATTTTGAAAAGTGATGCTATTAAAAATAAAGATCGTTTTTACATCCAATTAAAAGTAAAGGAAGATGAATTTTTCAGCATAGAGCCAACTAACCTAGATAAATTTCAGGATGAAAAATCTCTTTATGAGAAAATAAAAAACTTTAATCCCTACAAAGCGAAAAAGAATCAGGATTATTCTATTTCATTCAAAATAAACGATTCAACCAAAACTTCGTTTTTTATTCATTTACCAAAAAATTACAATCCTCATAAGAAGTATCCCCTGCTTTTCTTTCTTCATGGTGCAGTAAGAAGTAATGCGTTGATTGAATATCAGTTTGCAGATTGGAATTTAGGTGGTTGGAATAGATATTACACAAAATATGCAGAGCAAAATGATGTCATTTTAGTTTTTCCAAAAGGGAGCAGGCAATACAATTGGATGACATCAAATGAGAGCTTTTTTATGATTCCCGAAATGCTTGAAAGTATCAAGAAAGCAGTCAACGTTGATGACAATAAAGTTTTCATTTCGGGACATTCTAACGGAGGAACGGGGTCGTTTTCATATCTGATGAAACAACCTACACAATTTGCAGGTTTTTACGGATTTAACACTTATCCAAAAATATTTACGGGTGGTACTTTCGTTGAAAATATTAAAAACCGTTCATTTATCAATTTTTCAACAGATGAGGATTATTATTATCCACCAAACGCAAATGATGATTTAACAAAATTAATGAACGGAATAAATGCCGATTACAAAGATTATCGCTACAATGGATTTCCGCATTGGTTTCCACAATTTGACGAATCTGAACCAGCTTATCAGATTCTTTTTAACGACCTAATAAGCCGGAAGAGAAATCCTTTTTCGAAAGAAATATCTTGGGAATTTGATGATGAAAAATACGGAAATATTGATTGGTTTTCTGATATAAAACTAGATACCCTAAGCCGAAAATCAAATTGGCACAAAGAGTTAAATTTCAAAATCAACCAATGGTTGAAATACGACAAAAACGATAGCTTAGTTGTGCAGGAGGTTAATAAAAAAGCTTTTGATTTTCCAAGAAAATCAGGAAAAATAAAAGCTGAATATCAAAACAACATTTTCAGAATTAAAACTTCATCTATTAAATCATTTTCAATCAATATTTCGCCTGAAATGGTCAATCTGAAGAAGAAAGTAAAGGTTTACGTAAATGGTAAATTGTATTTCAATGGAAAAGTAAAGTACAATCGTGAATATATGTTGCAGAACTTTGAAAACAACCAAGACCGAGAACAAATTTGGATAAATCGTATTAACCTTAATATATCCTAAAATATGTACGCGTCCTTTTCATCAAAAGGTTGTTAAAAAGAATATATACAGCTCTTAATTTCAAGATGATGACGCATTGTTAAGGCTACGGTATGGGTTCGAAAGAAGAGTTGGTTACGCGGAAGAACAGTCGATTCGTTCGGCAGTTTTAACAAATTAAAAAAAAGGCCTCCTGAAATGCAGGTCTAAATCAATGCACAGCTTGGAGCGAATCTTGCGAGAGGAGCCAATATGGTAGGAACTAATCCTGGGACTGGAGTGAAGAACTGGGATACTAATTGTAAATAAATTCAGATGCGAAAGGAACAAATAACAGAGCAGTTAAAAGAGTATTATCCGGAGGGTGTTACCCTCGACGATATCATGGCTTATTCCGCTTCAGAAGCTTACAATAACCGGAAACAATGTATTGAATCAGCCTGGTCAGACCGCGGGCAATGGGAACAATTAAAAGAGTCCCTTACCGACCTGTCTGCTGAAATCTGGGACTATTCCTTCTTAGGGGGAAGCCCTTCATATCACTTTTCCTTCCCCCTTGAGCAGAATGAAGACATCTTATACTCTTTATTTGTTAGTGTTATTTTACCCTATTTTGCGATCAGGATAATGCGCCTCCCCGATCGGAAAAAATCATTTACCCCAGTATGCGATACTGATTTTCAGGTATTTGAAAAGCTGACAAAGAAAGTACAACATGTTTTCCCCGAGCATCTGATAATTAAAGACGATAGGTTGCTACAAACAAAGGTTGATATCTTCGAGGCAGATGGGGAAAATCCTCCATCAATACAGCACCTTTTATTCTCGACGATAGAAACATAGTTACAGCAGCACTATTCCGCAGTATTTAGGAAGCCTTAAGATCCTCCCAGACTCGAGGTTTTTTTATTCCTTTTATATCGTTTTTCATCGCATATCGTCCTTTATCCACTTTAATTCTCCACGTTTTATCAGGGCTATATATTTTTGCACCTGATCATCGGTCAATAAGCAATTGTCTTCAAGGTGGTAATTGAACTGCTTAGTGAAGGTGTAATATTGAATACTTCCTACATAAGCATTATTGAGATAAATATGCCAAAGGCTGTATTTCTTGGCCCGAACTTCCACGACCTGGCGTTTTCCATGATGATAAAACAACTCAGGCACATCCGTATCAAAGCGAAGTATAAGAGCGTCAATGCACGCTTCCTTG